>SLOG01000186.1 GCA_007132635.1 Limnochordia bacterium | reverse complement strand
GTTCGGTTATTTCAAGGCGAGCCACTTCATGCACCTGACTGGCAGTCAGCCGTGCCTTGGTGCGGTGAGTTCTGGAATTCTGCAGATGCTCAATTTCTACCCATGCTGAGAAATCCTTTAGCTGTGTTAAGCGTTCTTTTGTCTGCTCAAGCACATATTCGACTGTTTCTGCCTGTACGCATGCTGCGAACCCAAGCGTGACCATGACTGTCAACAGTCCAGCTAGAATGCGTTTCACGGGAAACCCTCTCTTTCTAGTTCTTCATGATTCAGCGGCGGTTTGTGAAAAACCAGTTGCTTGCACGCAAAGAACGTTGTAGAATAAAGTCTAGATGCAGAAAAGGAGGAGAAAACGATGCCGACTTATGATTATCGCTGCCCTTCATGCGGCACCTTTGAGTTCACCCAGAGCATAAAAGACGAACCTCTTGAACATTGTCCTACATGCCAAAGCGGTGTGGAGCGGCTTATCAGCAGTGGCGTAGGGATCATCTTTAAGGGATCCGGGTTTTACACGAATGACAGCCGTAGCGGTTCGGCGGCGAGCAAAGATGACTCGACCTCATCCGACAAAGCATCGTAACAGCTTGTATTGCGAGGAAACCGCACGGATCTGAGCGGTTTCTTTTTTTGTCCCGATTAATAACCCCGCCGATAATCCACTGTGTTTAGCATTGGTTCGCCATTATTGAAACGCTGCCAATTCTTGACGAAGATGTCAAGGGCTCGCTCCCAGTGCCGCGGTGTTTGGCCGCTGTTGTGAGGCGTCAAAATGACATTCTCCATCTTCCAGAGAGGGCTGTCAGCGGGTAAGGGTTCTTCCCTTGTTACATCCAATCCGACCCCAGCAATGGTTCCGGATTGCAGGGCTTCAACAAGGTCCTCTTCAACAAAGAGAGAACCTCGGCCGACGTTGACGACAAACGCGTGGTTCGGCAGTCTTCTGAGCCGTTCCCCGGTAAGCAGTCCAGTCGTCGCCTCCGTATGCGGCAAGGCACACACGAGGAAGTCCAGGCGCGGAAGCACCGTATCCAAGGCCTTAATCGAAAGCATCTCATCAGCGTAGCGGGACAGCTTTGCCGGGTTAGAGCGTAGACCGATCACATAGTTGTCAAATGCTTTTAGCCGCTTTGCAGTTTCCTCGCCAATGTCTCCGAATCCTACTATACCTACAGTTCGGCCATACAATTCCCGCATAGGATACCGCCAGTGCCAATTTGCCTGTCGCTGATGGTCGCGGGCAACATGCAGTCCCCTTGTGAACGACAGCAGCATTCCAAGAATATGTTCGGCAATACATTTCCCGAAAATCCCGCTTCCATTAGTCAAGATCATGGAAGGATTACCCCATTGTGCTCGCAGTAAACCCTCAACTCCGGCATAGGGCACTTGGGTCCATTGAGTATTAACCGCGTGCGGCAGAAGATCCCCTCGAGCGAAACCGAAGATGACATCTGCGTTCGGTGCCTGAGCGCGAGCCTCTTCTGGACTCTTTGCGACAATAATGTCTGCCCCTGTTTCTGCCCGCAGCTGCTCTAGTTCAGTTTCTTTTAAAGAAGAATTCCAGATCACGAGTATGCGCATGCTAGCCTCCTAGCTCGTTGTTTTGTGTAGAGAAGTTCGATGGGCCTCTCGGATTTCATGGTGTGATCACATTCGGCCTGCGGAGCGTGATAGTCGATTCGTCATCGCGAATGACAGTTGGTTCAATGCGGCGTTTGCGTTCAACAATGCGCGGCACCGGATTTTCCAATGTAACTCCCGCGATTTCCGGCGGCACAATCAGGTACAGCTCGTGCGAGACCTGCTCGCGCAGCAGTAAGCCTTCAGCGGTCCACTGAATTAACTCTGCCTGCAGCTCCCTGCTGATTCGCAGGCCGCTGCCGTTAAGATAGCCGACGCGTACATGAGAGTAATCCGCTGACTGTTGAGTATAGGCTAGCATTCGCCCATCAGGAGACCACTGCGGTGTGCGAAAATCATCATCTCCTGAACGAAAGATGGATACTCGACGGCCCCAGCGGTTAAATAGCCAAATCTCCCAATTGCCGCCCGGGTCAGTGCGAGTACTAACTGCAAGTCGCTGGCCATCCGGCGACCAAGCCGCATCCTGAACAACCTGCTGATCCAACCAGTCTAAATCGCGTTCTGTTTGTCGGTCATAAACGGAAAGAAACCGGCCTGTGTCGCTCTCAGTCACTTCGACATCATAACGCACCAAAGGATCCTTTCTCTGCGGCGCCCGGGAAATCCTCTCGGATTCTTCGTCTTCTGTTAAGAGCCCGGTGGAAGCCGGCTCGGGGTTTGGCCATACAGCTAAAGCTCCAGACTCCATACGGCGAATCCGACTCGTTGTGGGTGGGTGCGATCGGAATAGGGCCATCGGAAGATCGGTTCCTTCTAGCGGAAGCAGATGCTCGAGCATATGCACAGCTCCCATGGGATCAAACCCTGCTTCCACGGCATAACGCTGTCCGTACGCATCCGCCTCGTATTCGGCTTCTCGACCATATCCGGACTGAACAATATCCACCAACGCGATACTAGCGGCACGAACGAACTCTGTGGTCGGTGCGTCTAACCACATCATACCGAGTTCTAGCAGAATGGTTAGACCCAATTGTCGGAGCAGAGCATTGACACCGTGCTTGTGCTCAACATGAGCCAATTCATGGCCAAGAACGCTAGCCAAAGCATGTTCGTCGTTCTCGAGCAGTCGCAGCAGTCCATGGGTCATAAAGATATGGCCGCTAGGAAGTGCAAAGGCGTTGATGCGTTGGGTGTTAAGAACGCGAAGCTTATAGTTGATGTCATGGCGAGTCGTTTGTGCGACGAGTCGCTGGAAAACAGCATCTATCCATAGCTGCTGTTCCAGAGGAGGATGATAGAGGCCGCCGTTCTGTTCAATAAACTGCTGGGCCGCCGAATTACCGATGGTCTCTTCAAAACGTTCGACCGTGCCCGCAAACGTTAAGCCAAAAGACACAAACACGATTAAGAGTGTTATTGCCGCGATTCCCGCTGTCCTATTCAAGGGTAAGCCACCTCCACGAAGCCAATACCGAGTTTAGATCGTCCAAACCATTGGCAAATGCTGCTTCACTGTTGGCATAGGTAATGGAGAATCCAACACTGCCGACGAGAACAAAATACCTGAGTTCCTGCACAAGCTGATTGCTGCCTCCCATGAACTCGTAAACAACTCTGGCGGCTGTCACGCCACCTACCTCCGCGGCCAACGGTTCTTCCAAAACAGCGAAGTCCTGCGGTCCATAGGGAGTCTGATAGAGGCTCAGGACTCGCTCTGCAAAGTCTGCTGCTGTTTCATCCCTCACCGGATCTAATCGTTCTACATACAGTAGATCGTGGGTGTCCCGGCCATAGAAGACTGTCAAAGAATCGCTGCTTTCGCTTACCTGCAGCCGCCAGTGCGACGGAACGACGGTAGAGAAGTAACCGGCAGGATCCCAGAAGGTTGAACCGGAAGCTCCACAGGCAGCGGTGGACAACCCGCACAAAAAAGCGATAACACCAAGAAAAAGCAGTAGTCGAATCATAGGAAGTCACCCTCTCAAAACCCTCCCACCGTCTTGAGTCCATGGGAGAACCTCTGCTGGACCAGTTAGCTGTCGGAAGAAGAACAAGAGAAACTGCGGCTCGTCTGTCTTTCTTTGGAGTACTCCTGTCGGTTCGGGATACACAGGACTGTCGAATCGCTCGAGCCACAGGCGCCGTCGCAGCTCTCTGGGAGAAAAGGCTGCAAATTCTTGGTGCCTTTGATAGAGGGTCCCATCTTTAAGACTGGCGGAAAGCCGTTGGCGCTCTGCCTCTCCCATCCAAGCCGGAGCAGTCCGCTTCGGTTCGTTAAGACGGAAGTCAAAATGCAGGACATCTTTCAGTCCCGGGATCATGGCACCATACAGGACAAAAAGCTTGTCATATAGGGAAAACAAACTGTGTGCCGTCATGTGCCAGCCTTGCCGCTGCCAGTTCTCTGCAGCATCAGTAAAAAACGCGGCAGGATTGCCAAACCACTGCGTCAGTACAGCGAGAACGTGCTGAAAACGACCCGAGTTGTAAAGCCGCTCAACGAGATCCTCCAAAGTGTGCAGTTCGCTTAGGTTTTCTGGCGACATGTGGTCTGTTTGAAGCACTTCGTATGGTGCGTGCTTAGCGAATCGACAACCGAATTCCGAGGCTTGTGCCCGCAATTTCGAACCCTTTAACAGTTTGAGAAACCCAAGATGAATTTTGCTTGGCTGCAGTTGGTAAACATAGTTAAAGGACTCAAGAAACCGCGGCATTGACTCGTGCGGGAGACCAGCGATAAGATCGACGAGACACGGAATCGCGGGCGCCTCGGCGAGACGACGCATCACGCGGCTCATGGACAAAAAATCGGTGCAGCGCTGCACTGCCTCCAGTGTCGCTGCGTTCGTCGATTGAACGCCTACCTCCAGATGAAAACGTCCCTTTGGAGCTGTCTTTAATGCGTTGATGATCGAATCAGTCAGACGGTCCGCTGCAACCTCCAACTGGAAACGAGTTGTGGTCTCCAATGTCGCCATAAATGCTACGAGCTTTTCTGCCCTTACCGCATCGCTATTAAACGTGCGGTCCACAAAGCGAATCTGTTCGGGATTGCGCTGCGATAGGAGAGTGAGTTCTCGAAGGCAGCGATCCATTGGGAAAAACCGCAGTTTTCCAGTGCGGGATGATAAACAATAGGAACAGTTAAAAGGACATCCTCTGGATGTTTCTACATACACAATTCGATCGTCTAGTTCATCAAGGTGATCGTCGAATGGCGAGGGGATTGTGCTGAGATCTATGATCTGCGGCTCATTGGAACGGATTGCTTCTCCTTGACGGTATACCAAACCCGGTATGGCTTTTTGGCGCCGAGGATCGGCATGCTTCCCCTCATAAATGGTTTGCAGAAGTTGATGAAATGGTTCTTCCCCTTCACCAGCGATAATGAAGTCCGCTGCTGAATCCACAAGCACCTGTTCGTATTCAAACGAAACCTCAGGCCCTCCGAGAACGATGGTCGTCTCGGGTAGAACCGCCTTCACCATGCTTGTGAGTGCAGTGATCTCTCGGATGTTCCAGATGTAGCAGGAGAAACCCAAGACGTGCGGCTTTTCTCGGATGAGCTCACCGTATACTAACTGCAAATCTTGGTTGATGTTGTACTCTTGCACTCGGAGACTAGGGAAATCTCGGCAACTGTAGGCCCGTAAGTACCGCAAAGCCAGGTTCGAGTGACTGTATTTGGCGTTTAGTGTTGTTAGCAAAATATCCATAGAAAACTCCCACACGCAGCCGTATTTAGAAACACGAACCACCAATAAACTCTCGGATAATCGACGTACACGGGATTTGATCGGATGCTGCTGGTTTGAGAAAATGGCTTAAAAACCGCAGGAGTCTTTGGGCTTCGCTGAATTCGGCTTGGCGCTCGTCAATCGTGCTCAGTAAGTTTTCCGCTTGATCATTAAGCACAGCGAGCTCGTAAACAAGGGCTGAGTTGAACATAACATCAGCATCTTCTTGGAACGGGAAAATGTGTTTCTCTTCCCCGCGGCGTACGCTGGGCCACTGCCTAATGGTGTCGGCCGCTTGGTAAAAACGAAACTTGTGATCACGAATGATGCGCCGCAGCAGCCGGACATCAGTCGTTGGAATGCGATTATGGTCGTCGACGTTGAGCTGTGTTAACGCACTGACGTAGATCTTGAACTTCCGAGCTTTGGGAATTGCTGTAGTCAAGGCGTCGTTCAAGCCATGGATGCCTTCGATGACTAACGGCTGTTCGGGACTGACTGTGAGCGTGCGGCCTCGCCACTCCCGGCATCCTCGCTGGAAATTGTACTCCGGCAGAGCAACGGTCTCACCCTGAATGAGTTGGGTTAAGTGATGGTTGAACATACGGACATCGATAGCCTCGAGAGATTCGAAGTCGTAATTCCCGTGTTCATCCAGAGGTGTGTTGTCGCGATCGACAAAGTAGTTGTCGAGACTGATAGCCTGAGGCCGGAGGCCATTGACCCGCAGATGTGTGGACAGTCTTTGGGCGAACGTCGTCTTTCCCGAAGACGAAGGACCAGCAATCAAGACGATCCGCAAGCGGTCTCGGTTTTCTGTTATGG
>SLOG01000256.1 GCA_007132635.1 Limnochordia bacterium | reverse complement strand
CGATAAAGACCACCCCGGTTTCTGGATCCAAGGGGCCTGGACAGCAAATACCGATTCCTACCACCGTCTCTCGCCGAACGCCACTGTCGGCCATTACCCGATGTATCGTCTCAGATATCCGCCGAATCACGGCTTCGGCCCCTTCAGAGGCTATGGTAGGGACAATTTGCCGCGCCAAAATCCTCCCGTGCCTGTCTGCCAAACCTGTGGCGATCTTAGTCCCGCCCAGGTCAACCCCAATTGCGAAGCGTGCTTCCATGCATAACGTCTCCCTTACCTCATAAATTCCGATCTCAGTCCACATTTGTGTGCTAACCTCAGGAGTTCCACGTTGCCCCGCGATCTCCTTGTCCCAGTTCCAAAAACTGTCCACAAGAAAAGGGCGGCTATACCGCCCTTTTCTATTTGCGCAGGGTTTCTTCCGTATCCCTATCGAAAAGCTGAACTTTATTCATATCGAAAAGCACTCGCTGTTCCGATCCATCGGTGGCCTTTGAGGCCGAGTCGACCCGGGCAATGAATGTGGTTTCCTCAATCACGAGGAACAAGTAGATCTCTGATCCCATGGGTTCCGTTACTTCCACCATGGCATCCATCGCAAATTCATCTCTATGCTCTTCTGCCACGGCGTAATCTTCAATGTCTTCCGGACGAATTCCCATCGTGACTTCTTTGTCTTGGTACTGACCAAGATCCTGGAAATAGCTTTCCCGTTCTTTTGGAATCCGCAGACGCATCTTCCCGCCTTTTGACTCCACGCAGTAGCCGCCATTGTCATCACTCGTCAGACGCACATCAATGAAATTCATGGCGGGGCTGCCGATGAACCCTGCTACAAACACGTTGTTTGGATTGTTATATATCTCCAGCGGAGCTCCCACCTGTTGGATAACTCCGTCCTTCATAACCACGATACGATCTCCCATGGTCATGGCCTCAGTCTGGTCATGGGTTACGTAGATGACTGTTGTTTGAAGTCGGTTGTGAAGTTTGCTGAGTTCTGCCCGCATCTGCACCCGCAGCTTCGCATCCAAGTTGGATAGAGGCTCGTCCATCAGAAACACTTTCGGTTCTCGAACAATGGCCCGACCGACCGCCACACGCTGACGCTGGCCCCCAGACAACGCCTTCGGTTTGCGATCCAAAAGATTCTCAATACCCAAGAGCTGGGCAGCCTCCTGAACTCGCCGTTGAATCTCCGATTTGGGGAACTTGCGGAGCTTTAGCCCGAAGGCCATATTGTTGTACACATCCATGTGCGGGTACAACGCATAGTTTTGGAACACCATCGCAATGTCTCGGTCCTTCGGGGGAACATCGTTAACTAGGGTATCACCAATATGGATATTGCCATCCGTGATTTCCTCAAGTCCTGCCACCATACGCAGTGTCGTAGATTTCCCACAGCCGGATGGGCCGACAAGCACAATGAACTCTTTATCCTTGATCTCTAGGTCTATAGCTTGTACTGCAGTAACGTTACCGAAACGTTTAGTGACGCTATTCAGCGTTACTTTTGCCATACTTTCCCTCCTTTTCCGCGAAGTAGTGAGGAAGTCCTGTGGGCTGTCCTGGCACCACCCCTCGCCAAGCCGTAATGCGGTTTTCAAGCTTCCGAAAGACAGTTCCAGTACTACTTTGTATTTTCACATAATTACTCTTCGCAAAGATCAACCTGTATGTCCACAGACTTTTCCTTTGCTTGACTATTCCACAACCCACACGTATTTCCTTCCCCAAGCTGTCTTTTCCATACAAAAAAGCCACCCGGAATCGATCCAGGCGGCTTCTTGTGGTTTTGAGCAGGTTTTCTTTCTCTAGAAATCGACTTTGACAGACAAGGTGGCAAACTGGTTGTTTGCTACCGAATCGGTTGCAGTCTCAATGTCGTACATGTTCTGACCCAGTTCAAAGCTGAGCAATGCCGAACCAACCTCATACTCAGTTACGTTCTTGACGGTGAGAATGGAACCTTCGGTTGCCACATCGACACCCGCTTCACCGTTACTGAACATTGTGTAGCCAACCGACGGTTTGAGAGTCAGGCGCTCGATAGGCGTAACATACAGTGCAGCGTTAGCTTTCAAAGCAGTACCCGCTAGCGCAGTGATTGTTTCGTCATTGTATTCGCCGATTTCATAGGTGTTCTGGTTGTTCATGATGTACTGAACATCCGCTTTACCCCAAGCCATATCCGGCATCAGAGGTGCTGCTGCGTCAAGACGGAGAGTGGTAGTGGTTTCATCCACAACATCAGTCTTGTCAGTAACAATCTCAGCACCGAGTTTGACAGCCATGGCGTCCAACTCGTTATACTTGCCGAAAAGATCGCCAAAACCAACAGTATCGCTCATCCGATAAGCTGCAGAAGCGGCTAAAGTGGTCTTATCTCCGGCAAAACCAGTATCCATAGTACCTTCGCCAGCAAAGCTCCCTTTTACCTGGAACATGTCCTCAGTATAAGTAGCTCCGAAGTTCATTTTCTGGGTGTCACCATCATTGGTGTATCCCTGCTGACGAACCTCAAAACCGGCATCCAACGTCAGCTCGTCCATAACTGGGATCTCTGTCTTGGCACCGAAGGCGAAAGGATTATCTTCACCCAATGTCATACCAGCCGAGACGTCAACTTTGGCAAAGTCTAAATCGACAGCACCGTGTACCAAGCCGGTGTTGCGGCCATCGAAGTCTCTCTGGAAGCCAAGACCTACCATGTAGTCAAGGATGGAGACTTCCGTAAATGCTACCAACTTGCCGTCAGGGTAACCCGGTTCTACGTCTACAACAAGCTCAATCTCATCCACGACTGGAAGATCAAGGCTGTGAACCGTGGCACGCATTTTGCCGTCACCGGCAAACGTCGCTGCTGCTTCCATCAAACCAACCGCATCGCTCACGGATGTATGCTCTTTACCGCGACCCCATACATCCACGTCGAAGTACCTGTCATAGACGCTCAGCTTATACTCGCCAAAGACCAGGGCTTCTTCGGCAACCAAGTTGCCAAGGTCAGCCTCGAATTCCCAGTTCAATGCATCTTCGCTCTCCACCGACAGGTTCAGCTTCAGCTCATCATAAAACTCGAACTGCCCCCAGCCTACCTTGAGTTCTTCCGCATCCTGTTTTATCCCTGCTTCATAGCTTCCCGAAAAGTTTACGGCCGCCATCGCGGTGGCACCTGCAAGAGCAAATACCAATACGAGGCTAAGTACTAATGCCTTTTTCATCATGTTTTCCCCCTCGGCTTTCTGTAGATTCTTCTATGCCATAGTAGAGTGTGTCTGCCTTGCCGCTGCGTGTATTTCAGGGAGAAAGTATCCACGTTTCCTTCCTCACATCCCACACATAGGGCAATGCGCTTTGCCTTCCTGCTTGGCCGCTGGCAACTGTTCAGGCACCTCCTCTAATCCAGCCCGCCTCCGAGGAGACAAATACTCTCAACAGCCTATTGGACAGACCATAAGTGATTCCTGCCAAATATCCGCAATAAAGAAATTTCGTTGCAGCACATCACTGAATGTCTCTAAATGGCTATCCTTAATCTAGTTTCTCTAGGTCTCCGCGAACTCCTCCCCGCAAGTTGAATTTTTTTCACAAACCCAGAAAAAAACTCGGCTTTGCATCAAGGCCCTTCGCACTGAAGCGATTGACCAGACAAGACGAAGCGGTGCAATACGTCGGCCACTCCGTCTTCGCCGCTCGGAGGAGCCACGTAATCTGCAGCCTCCTTGGCATTGGCACGCCCACCGCCCATAGCTGCACCGATTCCAGCATACTTCAGCATGGGTACATCATTGCCGCTGTCGCCAATCGCGAGAACTTCTTCGCGCGCTACGCCGAGCAGCTTGGCCAAGCGCTGCAGCGCCAATCCCTTATTGGCCTGTGGATGGGTCAGTTCTATGTAACGCGGTTTGGATTGCACAACTTGGGCTCGCTCCCCGAAAACTTCCTGTACGAGCCCGATACGATCCACAGTCTCCTCTGCAGTACCCACAATGAGCAGTTTTGAAACGGTCTTCTCGCCATCGGAGATAAACGCGCTCAGATCCCCCACCACAACTGCCGGAACACGCGCCATGTGTACATAGTATTCTACATTAGGGTCCATGCGCTCGACATACAGGGTATCAGCAAAATATGCGTTAAGGGTCCAGCCCCTTGCGCGACACAATGCGGCCGCCTCCAAAGCGATGGGCACATCCAAACCTTGGTGATGCAGCAGCTCTCCGTCTATTCTGCGAAGCATTGCCCCATTGTAGCTGATTAGCGGCCGATCAGCCGGAAGCTCCAGTTCTAGCGCGTAAGGTAGAGCCGACACATGCATGCGCCCCGTCGCCAAAGTCAAAAACACACCACGTTCTAGAACCTGACGGACCGCGTCCTTGTTCTTCTGGGATATTGTCAGGTCGTCACCAACCAAAGTGTCATCCACATCCACAGCTATCAGTTTGATCATTATCTCGCTCCTCAGCATGAAAACAGGGCGGGAGAACCGCCCTATTCCACGAAAATCTCGACTTTTCTCTGTTCCTCTGGTTGATCGATTTCGACGAGCTTGCCTCGCATTCCTGCCTCAATACTGCGAATCACACCGTCAATATCGAGTTCGTGAGAGTCCAGCACGTCCTTCGGCACAAACCGCAATGCCACCTTAGCCAGCTCCACAGGAATGTTAATGTTCGCCCGATCACGGCCGGCCTCAGTCACCTTGATAACAATGCTGCTGACCTCACTTAGCGGTTCACGCGCACCCTTATCCAACGCCTCCAGCAGACGAGCTGCTTCCTCAACGCTCAGCTTATCTGCCTTCAGCATGCGTAGAATCTGCATCCTCTCGTCACTTAGCGCCATGCTCACCCTCCTTGTCTTGAGAGACGACGACTGACCCCGAACTGGTGCGGGCATTGATCGCCAAGCGCGAGGGTGCATCCTCGTAGCCTATCGTTCTGCCAACAACTCGTTTCGAACTGGCTGACCGTTCTTGTATGGACTCAAATCCGTCGATGTCCACGGTCACGTTGCCCACAGCGGTCACGGCTTCAACGCTGCATCCTGTATTCGCTGCCCGAGGCAGGGAACACCGCACACTGCCGTTGGTCGTTATCAACTGCATTGTACTATTTTGAGGCAGGATTCCCAGAGGGCTGACCTTGACCGAACCGTTCGTGGTGCGGCAGTAAGTCTCACGTGCCAACGCCGCCTGCCGCAGCGAACCATTCCCCGACTCCTGTTTGATGGTTTCGGCTTCCACGTAGTCCAGAACATTTGACCCGTTGTTCGTACGCGCTTCCACAGAACCGGCGCGGATCTGACGCAGTTCAATGCCCCCGTTGGTCGTGTCAACCACGACACTCCTGGCATTCACGTACGCCGTCTGAATGCGTCCATTGCTGGTCGTCAGAACAATTTCGTACGGGTTTTTCTTCGGCAGAAACAGCTGATAGGAGATCGTTACTTCGCTCGATGTTTCTGGCGCTAACACCAGGTCGCGAGCATCAGCTGCGCCTTCCGCTAGAGGTATTTCAATCATGCGTCCGCGAGCGGTGTCGCGGTCTTTTCCGCGCACCCTTTGGATCACCGTTAACTTATAGTGATCCTGTTCCCAGCCGTTCACTTCAATGCGCCCATTAGTCGTTGATAGACGAACCGGCAGCGCGTCAGCGTCGGCTGCAAACGTCCCGCTGAACTCCTGCGTAAACTCGTGCTGCTCGGCCCCCAGGACGAAAGGTATTTTGGAGAGAAGTTTCGGCAGACTCGATAGACGTTCTGCCATGCCGCCCTCCAGCTTTGCCTCCAAACTCTTGCTGAACCGGTCCGCCGCATGTTCGACCTTGTGCGCGAATTCATCACCCTGCTTGGACAGCTTCTCCCACACATCGTTCTCGTCGTCTGGACTCGCTGTCTTTGGTTCATCCTGGCCCACAGCCTCTAACAGGGCCGCTGCCTCGTCAGCCGTAATCTTTCCTTCCTCCACCATCTTCAATATGAGTTTTTGCTCTTCGTTCAAGTGTCGCACTCCTCTCATTACCGTTTGAGCAGCTTAATCGCTTCATCGGTAGATATCTCGCCTTTATTCAGCGCTTCCAGTACATCCTTGCGTTTGTTATCGTCTTCGCGCTCGACTCGGTAACCCAATCCCTCAATAACTGCATCCAAGCGGCTGCGAACCGTAGG
>SLOG01000210.1 GCA_007132635.1 Limnochordia bacterium | reverse complement strand
TGCTGCCTGCTCAACCCGCGACCAGTCCGTCAGCCATGTCCTGGCTGCCATTGGCTGCAGTGTCGACGATGCCCAGACATCCATCCGCATGAGTTTCACAGCAGATGTGACGAACTCGCAGGTAGCGCGAGTCCGCCGATACCTACCGGCCGCAGTCGCTGCTGTGCGTTCAGTCTACGAAGGCTCCTGACACATTGATTCATTGATTCATTGATTCATTGATTCATTGATTATGGGGAGCTTCTGATGAGGAGAGAGAACCTTTGTACACAACAGTACTCGTACGCTACGGTGAGCTCAGCCTAAAAGGCCGCAACCGTCACCAATTCGAAGACCGTTTACTGCAGACGATGCGCCGCGCCCTCCGTGATGTTCCGCACGGCAGCATGGAGAAAACGTACGGTCGTATGTACGTCGAGGCCAAGGACAACTGGCGGGCCATCGTCGACAAGCTGCAGGCTGTCTTCGGTATAGTATCCCTATCGCCAGTCGTCGTCTGCAAACTTGATCTGGATGCTATCAAAGAAACAGCACTGCAGGTCCTGCAGGACGCGGGGCCGCGCACGTTTAAGGTGCAGACACGGCGGCCTAACAAGAATTTCCGGCACCGAACTCCCGAGATCAACCAGGAGATCGGTGCCCACTTATTGGCGAACACAGATGATCTCCAGGTGGACGTGCACAATCCGGAAGTCACTATTTACATTGAGGTACGGCGCGAAGGGGTTTTTGTCTACAGCGCATCATACCCCGGACTAGGAGGGCTTCCCGTAGGAACCGCGGGGCGCGGCCTGCTGCTGTTATCCGGCGGCATCGACAGTCCCCTGGCCGGTTTCCTCACCATGAAGCGAGGTGTGGAAATCCAGGCACTCCACTTTCACTCTTACCCCTTTACGTCGGAGCGAGCGCAGCAGAAAGCGGTGGAACTAGCTCGCCGACTGGCCCGCTATTCCCATGACGGAAGCCTCCTTCTGCGCAGCGTCCATTTCACAGAGATCCAAAAGGCGCTGCAGAAGAATCCATACCCGGCGCTGAAGATTACACTGATGCGCCGTATGATGATGCGCATCGCCGAGCGCATCGCCGTAGAGCAGGGGTGCCTGGCCCTAATCACCGGGGAGAGTTTGGGTCAAGTGGCTAGTCAAACCATGGAAAGTATGTACACGATCAATGCCGTAACGAGCATGCCGATTCTCCGCCCCCTTGTAGGCATGGATAAGCAGGAAATCATCGACCAAGCACGGCGTATAGGCACCTACGAGACATCGATTCTGCCCTACGAGGACTGCTGCACCATTTTCGTCCCGAAAGACCCCGCCATTCGCCCGACTCCCGCTGATGCACAAAGAGCCGAGGAATCCCTCGACATCGACAGTCTGGTGGACGACGCTGTGGCGAAGACAAATGCCATACGGGTGTCGTACGAGATTAAGCTTTGACAAAAACGGCGCAGGAATAGACAGCCCGAAGCTGCTTCCCTGCGCCGTTTGCCGTTTTCTCTGCTTAGCGGAACCGCCCAACACGTAACCATCGACCAATGTTGGCTTCTGCATCTTCTATGACTTCCAAACCGCCGTCCACTGCCGTAAACAAGGTGGTCACGCCAGGACCGTGTCCTGCCACGAGGCAGTCCGAATGGACCACGACACCGATTGACAGCGCGCCGCCGCGATAACTCCGCCCATAGCGGTTGTCGCAGTCTTCCAAGGCTACCAAATCGCCAAAACACAGTGAATCCAAACCGAGTTCATGAATGAGCTCTTTGTCACTCGTAGTGATGTCGTAGTCGCCCGAGGCTGCGTCCGCTGCCCCGATGCCCGAACCCATGAGCTTAGCGGGCACTCGTTTGGCCACCGGGACCAGCAGGCTGTCGCCGCTGCTCTCGACAGGAATCGCCTCCAAAAGACCCGGGTCCAGGTTGAATACAGTGATGCCAGGATAATCTAGCAGCTTCAGGCCTTGGCCGAAAGCCTTGACCTGTACTTTATCTTCCACCGTCAGCTTCTCCAGATCGGCATCAGCGAAGTCGATCAGCACATGCTCAATCCCGCCGTGCATGCCCGTCACTGTACCCACAGCACCCTTTGCGTCGCCCGAAACAACAACGGCTTCGTTGCCAACGCAGGAAAGCACATTGAAGCCCTGATTGCGCTCATCCGTCCGATTGCGATCGTTTACGGCAGCCGCCGACACGCAGGGTTCGACATGATCCCCTTCCCAACCAAAGGCACAATCGCCGACCTTCACGTTGTATGTAATGCCTCCAACTCCCGGCAGCACAAACGGAACCCCTTGGTTATCGATGCGAAACGCACCGCGCCGCAGGGGAGGCGAAACCATCCCCAACACAGACATCTTGACCAGCTTATCCCGATTCGTTCTCAGCATATACCATTTCCTCCTTTTCGGCGCGGCTGCCAACCCTGCGGGACACCGCATAGGCAACCAGCAGCGCGCTGACGATCCCAACGCCGTCAATTAACACATCCTCCACTGTCCCCGACCGATGGGGCAATGTCGTCTGGTACCCTTCATCGAGCGCCGCCACAGAGAAACTCAGCAAGAGGGCTGCCAAATAGGGCCGCCGCCGCAGCAGCGGTGTCCCATACACCGCGTAAAGAATCAGCAGCGCGCCGAAGAAGTAAGCAGCCACATGCCCCGCTTTGCGAAGATAAAACACCAATTCCACAATCTGCGCCCCTGATAGGTTGGGAAACAGGTAGAAAAACGACCGCGACATGTGACCAGCACTGGATTCAGGTTGTGCCGAAAACAGCAGTATCAAAGCTACGTATGCAGCAGCTAGCACCCAGCGGATCACATCAACCGTCCTTTCTCTTGAGGACCCCCAGTGTATGTCAAGAAATCTTGGAAGCCGGGCTATCCTCGTCTTCCGGCAGCGTCTCCTCAATCTCCCGCAGCAGTCGCTGGAGCGCGCGGCTCTGGCGCAAGACCTCATGCCGCTCCTCGGCTGTTAGGCTTTCGAGATACGCTGGTTTACACTTCACCAGGTAGTCGCCAGACTGAGCCAGGTATTCCACTAGGCGGCGCACATCCCAAGGCTCTCCGTCCTCAGAAAGGCTTGCCATACGAGGGACCTTGCGCACCAAAGTCACGGCTTTCTCCAAACTGCAGTCAGTGCGGGTAGCCACCATCTCGAGTACCTTCTTCGTCTCGGCTCGAGTCAACCCATAGTACAATATCGTGTCCAATGCGACTTCAAGCATGGATTCACTGCGCATCTTGGCAGCGAACCGTTTCGCCAACGATATGTGCGATGTCGTCAAGGGCGAACTGCCTCCGTTATGGTTGTTGATGACAGCCTTCTGATACTTAGGGCCCACCTCGAGAATGTCTAGCCAGTCCGTCAACGTGGTACGAGGCACGCCAATCCTGCGGGCGGCTTCTGCCTTCGTAAGGTTATCGGTCATCATAAACGCTTGTACGGTCACGGCGCGATCCATGGGATTGAGGTCCGCTCGCTGCAGGTTCTCCACCAACTGCACCTGGGGAATGGACAGCAGATCGGAAAGCACAATACAGGGGATCGTCTTCATCCCCAGCTGACAGCAGGCCCGCAGCCGCCGGCGTCCCGCCACCAAAGTAAAGACATCGTCTTTTACACGTTCGACCAAAATGGGGGACAGCAGACCGACTGCGGTGATGGATGTGGCTAACTGATCCACCTCTTGGTCCAGATCCGACCGCGTGAGCGCTCTTTCCATGCGAATACTGCCAACCGGAATGTCAACACTCATCATCGTCCTGCCCTCCTTCTCCCAAAAAGCCAGAACCGACGTTTCGGCCGGTAAAGCTTGGGAGTCTTACTAGAAACTCCTTCCCCTTCCAGGATACGCTTTGGAATCGTTTCCGTCAACTCCCGGATAGCAGCCGACGACACGATGGCTTCAAGTGCCTGCACACCTTCCCGCATTGTCATGCCGCGACGGCCGGTAGAATGCCCGTCGCTGGCCATAAGATGGACCATATCGTGGGCCAGGAGAATACGAGCCGTCTCCTCCACTTGGCTGCCAAACAGGCCCAGCAGACTGCCGCTGTTCATCTGCAGCAGGCAGCCCAGATCGATCCACTCCCGCAGGCAGTTAGGATCCGCCAGCACATCTGCGTAGCGTTCGGGATGAGCGATGATCGGTGTCAGGCCCCGCACCTGCAGTTTAAACACAGCGTCCCGCGCATAGCCAGGTATTTCCCGCATGGGAAACTCGATCAGAACGTAGCGTCCCTGGTCACCATAGGTCGGAATATTCGGTAGGGCAGCAGTCTGCGGGTCAATGTACAGCTCCGCGCCGCTCACTAGCTGCAGAGGGATGGCAGCCTGATCCAACTCGGTCTGCAGGTCG
Source organism: Limnochordia bacterium (assembly GCA_007132635.1). GTDB lineage: Bacteria > Bacillota > Limnochordia > Darwinibacteriales > SLO01 > SLOG01. The sequence continues at coordinate 1,871 of SLOG01000210.1, read as the reverse complement.
TTGACAGCAATTTTCAGCCTATCCCAGTCCGGCAGCGCATCGAAGTGAGGCGTGGCCGCAGCGATCCGCACTCCATCAGCAACCGCCTTCGCTGCCATATCCAGCGCTTGTCCGACATCGGCTGCCCCATCATCGATTCCAGGCAGGATATGTGTATGCAGATCCAGCATTAGGACCCCTCACTGTAATAGTAGTATTGGTCTCGTTTCTTGTCGAGCCGCACACCGTTCAGCACGACGCCCAAAATACGAGCGTTCACCCGCTCCAAAAGGGTTTTCGCATGAATGGCTACATCACGAGGTACTTTGTGAGCCGCCAAGACCAACACCACGCCATCCACCAGGGTGGCTAACACCGCTGCGTCAGTCACCGCGATAATCGGAGCGGCATCCAACAGCACCAGGTCGGCCTGTTGGGCCAGGTCGGCCAGAAGCTCCTTCATGGCCCGAGAATGCAGCAGTTCGGAAGGGTTGGGAGGAATGGGACCGGACGGGATGACCCGCAGACCCTTCACTCGCGTCGGCAGGAGAATTTGTTCTTGTTCGGCCTGTCCTGTCAGGTAGGCAGTCAGTCCCGGTGCGTTAGTAAGGCCAAACACACTATGAACCACGGGCTTACGCAGATCGCAGCCTACCAACACAACGTTTTGGCCCGACTGCGCCGCAGCGACTGCCAGGTTGGCACTCACAGTGCTCTTGCCTTCTTCTGGCCCTGCACTCGTCAGAAGAACGGTACGCAGCTCCCTATCGGGGCTGGTAAACTGCAGGTTTGTCCTTAAGGTGCGGAACGCTTCCGAACCCACGGACTTGGGATCATCTTCGACTACGAGCTGTCTCTCAGGCGTCATACTCTCACATCCTTTGGCGACGGCGCAGTCCCAGCCGTCCCTGCTTGCGGTTGTCATCGGAAAAATCGGGTATCTGCCCTAACACAGGCAGACCAAGAAGCCGCTCTACTTCCTCTTTCGTCTTCACAGTATTATCGATAAATGCCAAGAGAAACGCCAAGCCTACACCGACAAACAGACCCAAAACCCCAGCGATAGCCATATTCAGGCGCATACGAGGCCGTACAGGTTGTTCCGGCGCGACAGCATGATCAAGGATCTGCGCATTTGAGGTCTGCATGGCTTCACTGATACGGATCTCCTCATTGCGCTTACGCAGCATAATGTACAGCTCTTCGCTGACCTTGGCATCTCGCATAAGCCGAGCTAATTCCAATTCTTTCTTCGGCAGCGAACTAAAGATCTCTTCCGTCTCGCCCTTCAAGCTCAACAGTGCTTCCTCCCGCGAACGAAGGGCCATGCGCTCCACTTCCAGCTCAATCATTCGGCCGTAAAGGTCACGGTGTACAGGGTTGACCGAAACAGTCTCGGAGCTGACAATTCTCTCGACTTCCTCGGCCAACAGAGTCCGCACTTCCGTTATTTCCGCCTGCAGACCCAGTACCGTGGGATGCCGCTCTGTATATCGTTCCTTGGCCCCAGACAGCGATATCTCCAGATCTGACAGACGACCGCGATAGCGCTCGACAAATGGGTTGGCCGCAATCGTCTGCGACGAGACACCCGTTTCATCCTCCGACTCCAAGCGCGCCGAGATCTGAGCCGCTCGTTCGTCGAGTTCCAGCAGCTTCACCCGCGTCTCCATCAAGTCTGAGTCGAATTTCAACTGTTGTGAGACGGCGGCCTCGATTTCCTCCTGGGGCGCCAACATCCGTTCAGCCTGCCGGTATTCCCGCAGACGCTCTTCATCTGCCGCCAGTTGAGCCGCCACTATGCTGAGCTGTTCGCTGATAAACTCGCGTGCTCCCCTCATCTCTGCCTGATTCGAGTCACGGTTGAAATCGAGAAACACCGACACCACTGT
>SLOG01000257.1 GCA_007132635.1 Limnochordia bacterium | reverse complement strand
GCAAAACACGACGGGCTTTTTCCCAGGTGAGCCGGGCTTAGTAGCCATCTTCACCCAACATCTCTACGATGCGAAGACCAAGTCTGCGAAACAGTGGCAGAGTCTAGCTTACAGCAGTGATTGCGGGCGGACGTGGAGCATGTTTGCCGGCAATCCCGTGTTGGAGGACCCTGACGAACCGGACTTTCGCGACCCTAAGGTTTTTTGGTATGCGCCGGACAGTCGCTGGATCATGGTATTGGCAGTCAGGGATCGAGTGTCGTTCTACAGCTCTCCTGATCTGAAGTCCTGGGAGTACCTGAGCAGCTTTTCGGGCGGTAGTGTGGCCGGAGTGTGGGAATGCCCGGACCTGTTTCCTCTTTCAGTTGAGGGTTCGAGCGATGTTCGGTGGGTACTAGAAGTGGACATCAATCCTGGTGCCGTCGCTGGCGGTTCTGGAGGTCAGTATTTCGTCGGCCAGTTCGATGGCCGTCAATTTGTGCCCGATGGGCAGACAGAAGAACCTCGTTGGTTGGACCATGGCAAGGATCATTACGCCGGCGTCTCGTGGTCTGATATGCCTGGTACCGACGCGCGCCGGCTTTGGTTAGGATGGATGAGTAACTGGCAGTATGCCCATGTTACGCCCACAGCGGGTTGGCGCGGGGCCATGACGATTCCTCGAGAACTGTCGCTGAGGTGGTGCGGAGAGCAGTTGGTTTTGGTACAGCGGCCAGTTCGGGAAATCGATGCTTTGCGCCAGTCGTCGGAGACCCGAGTCGCGGCGACCGTAACGGAGGTGACGCCGCTGCGAATCAACGATGTTGGCCAGCACTTGGATATACGTCTGGACTGCCAGGTCGACAGTTGTTCGGAGTGGCATCTCCGAGTCTGCTGTTCTGCTGATGAAGAGACGTTGATCGGTTATGATGCGGATAGGCAAGCACTGTTTGTTGATCGGAGCCGCTCAGGTATGGTTGATTTCCACCCGGAGTTCGCCGGACGCCGGTACGCTCCCCTGGCTTTGGTGAATGGACGAGTGTCGCTGCGTGTCATCGTCGACCGCTGCTCTGTGGAAGTGTTTGCTGATGATGGTTCCCTCTCCATGACCGAGATCATCTTTCCGGGAGCTGCAAGTGATGACCTAGAACTATCGGTCTGCGACGGCTCTCTGCGAGTGGATTCATTGACGGTCTACATGCTCGCCGACCCACGGAACCGATGAGGAGAATAGTCCATGCGCGACACGAAGTTGATCTGCGTTGAGGGAGTCCCGGGGACTGGAAAGTCCACAACCTCCCGATACATTGATACGCTGCTGCAGGGTTGGGGCGTGCCCCGGAATCTCTGGGAAGAACACCAAGAGGGGCATCCCTTGAATGTTGGCGGTGAGCTGCATCCCTCCGGTAATCGGACGGGGCAGGAGTTTTTCTCGCTGTATGATCCGCAGCTGTTTATCGAGGACAGTATTCAACGTCTGGAGTCCTTTGTGCGATCCCTCAGTGGAAGCGAAACTGTCTTGATCCTTGACAGCTATCCTTATCAGAATAGTGTACGACTGCTTATGCAGCTTGATGCCTCGCCGTCGCTTATCGAGACGTATGCGGTTCAAGTCGAGCGCCTTTTGTCTCCCTTGGAGCCAACCATGATCTATTTGCGATGCAGCGATCCAAGGAAGCTCTTGCGCGCGATGGGTGAGAGACGAGGTGCCGTATGGGCAGCGTATGCTGTCGATCTTGCTCTGAACTGTCCGTATGCATCCGCGCGCGGCCTGTCGGGTGTGGCAGGTGCAGAACAAGTTATTATGGATTACGCCATCTGCGCAGAGAGTTTGCTGCAGTCGAGTCAGATGGATGTATTGGTGCTGGACAACTGCCACGCGAATTGGGAGGCCTGCTACGAGCAGATCGCCTCTTTCGTCGCTCCCCGGGTAGCCTGGACGCACTTGTAGGAAGGAAGGTGTTTTCATGGATCAACGGAGGGTCATTGATGCCCATATTCATGTCCCAGTGGAGGTCGTCGAACAGAGTGTGCGCATGATGGATCGACTTGATATTGAGACGGCGATCGACATGACGCAGTCCTATGGTGAACCGTTTTTCGACTTGATGGCGGTCTATAGGAAGTACCCTGGCCGGTTTTTTGCCTCCTGCGGTTTTAACTACGAGGGTTTGGGAGATTCTGGTTGGCTCGCACGGGAAAAGGATGCTTTGAAACGCCATCTTGATCAGGGTGCGATCGGTGTGAAAATATGGAAGGATCTAGGTCTGCATCGCCGGGATGTCCATGGCAGAGTCATTGCTGTTGATGACGAACGATTAGCTGAACTCTTTGCCTTTGCCCAGAGTCTAGGCTGTCCCCTGATTTTCCACGTAGCTGATCCTAAGGCGTTTTTTCGCCCTCTCACGCCGGAAAACGAACGGTGGGATGAACTGCAGAGACGTCCGGAATGGTGGTTTGGGGACAGGAATCGTTTCCCTTTTGATTGGTGGCAGATCATCCGTCAGTTTGAGCGTGTCATTGAACGGCATCGAGATGCCCCGATAATCGGTGCTCATTTCGGCTGTGCCGCCGAAGAAGTCGGGTATGTGGCTGATGTGATGCGGCGTAATCCGCACTATCTGGTGGACACTTCGGCACGTGTTTCCGAGATTGGCCGCCATGAAGCTGCTTATGTCCGGGACATATTCATCGAGTTCCAGGATCGCATTCTCTATGGTAGTGACTTGGTTCTCAGTGCTGGTTGGTTTCCTTCAGATGATGAGGCAGATGCTTTTTATGAGAGGGATTGGGGATTCTTTGAATTCGATGCCGAGAGCATGGAGTATCCGTATGCCGTTGCGAAACCATGGAAAATACATCCTGTTGGACTGCCGCAGGACGTATTAGAAAAGTTGTATAGGCAGAATGCAGCGATACACTTGCTGCGTTCCACATAGACGCGGCATCATCCGCCGTCTCGCTAACAATACTGAAGACGTTGATCTTGCGGATATATTTTGTCTGTCATCTCCCCATGCCATACCGTATACTCGACACCGATCATCTGTCTATTCCTTAGGAGTGATCATCAAGGCATCCAGCAGTGGGGTTTTCGTCACAAATCGACGTTCAATCCATTGGCCAGGGGTCGTTTCGTCCCGCACTGTGACCAGACCGAACTCTAATAACCAGCGTTTGCAGACGACATTTGAGAGAATCCTGGCGAACTCCTTGTCCGGTTGCCAGTCTGCTGGCTTTCTGTACCGCTCAAATGCGAGCTCGTCGGCGACGTAGGGGAAGAGCCTAGCGGCCATCGATGTTGTTTCGTGCTCCTTGGCCGCACTCATACGGAGCAGTGTGAGCACACGTCCCAGTGTCATGGTGCGAGTAGCCGGTGTTTCCATCGCCATACCGAGACAAAAGTCATTAATGTAGGAACGCATAAGCTGCAGGTACAGCCATTGAGGCGACGCGTCTAGGGCCGATAGGCCGCGTTTAGTAAGGCTAAATCGCCCCTTCTGCCGTTTGATGAAGCCAAGGAGCGTAGCGAGCTCGCGCAGGTCGCCGATAAACCAGGCATCATTTTCGCCCATAATCCGGTCTTGGATGTAGGGGAACGAGAGGATATAGTCAAAGCCATCGTCAAAGAGAGCGCGGACGAAATTCCTTGGCAGGTTTCCCGTCTGTGTAGCCTTCAGCGGGCTGTTGTCGTTGACGCGGTGCAGAAAGTCACGGAAGCACCGAAATATATGCGATGTTTGTATCAAGTCTTCATCAACCTTTGGATTGATACCGAAAAACTCCTGAGGGTGGAAAAACTCGTAGCTGAGCTGCCCGGAGACTTCGATGGCCTTGTCTTCTCCGGTAGGTACGCGCAGCTGCAGCAAGCGGTTGAGTCTTTCGACACAAAAGGATTCTTCAAAACCTTGGCCTTGCGCCCATTCGATCCATTCCCGGTCTTCTTGGCTCCGGGGTGAATGCCAGGCCTCAAGAAAGCTGAAAAAGCCGCTCGCACCACCCACGTCTTCAGGGGGGCTCGCTTCGCGGCCGTCGAGGCACAGAGGCAGTGGTTCGGACACATTCTTCAGCCTTTCTTCTACGGCGATGTCTAGGACCCAGTTGTCACCGAAGTCGTAGGTATACGTTAGCGTGTCGACGGCATCGAGAACTTTGTCAATGCGCTGCTTTGTCGCATCCTTGATTTCAGGCGGCTTTTCGGGGGCCCCCGAACTGTCCGGTGCAGCATCTGCCTCTTGAATGGTGCTGACAGCAAGGTACTCATCAACGGAGTCGGTGAACTGTGTAATGTGGAGACGGTTCTTTTCGTCGGCAAACTCATATAGGTGGTAGTCCAACCAATACATGGTGGTCTGAATTATCCGGTGAAGTTGAGCAAACGTGAGTCCCCCGGGAATGACCAGCCGACGCCAGATCGTCGGTAGGTCGACAAAGGTTACTCGGATTTTATAGCCTTTCATGGGCAGACCCTCCTTTTTATCAAATGTATTCCCTGTCAAACGAAAAGATCCTTGGTTGAGAAGAGTTGAGAGGTGAGATTTATTTGCAGGTTCGTGAGGCGAAAGATATTGCCAAGGCGTGGGTGACATGCCCTACTGTATGGGCGTGGTGCTGCACGGCTCGATCAACTGGCTTGCTGACAGCGATGAGCTGCCGACAGCGTCGGATGTTGATCTGCCTGACAGGCCACTGCACCAACAGATAATTGCTCTGAGGCCGTTTGGGGACATGTCCAGGACCTGCGAGAAGTCTTCTGGGCCGCCAAACAGCGGGTGACGCCGGCGTACGAGTTTGCTGCTGACATCTCCGATCATGGACATCTCGGTGCGATTGATGATGCGGCACGTCTCATTCAGGCAGGGCAGCACCGCGAGGCAGTTTTCTGGCTGGGTGTGTGCTTTGCTCGCTGTTGGTGTGTGATCGATGAACAGGGAACGAGGGCTGAAAAGACAATGGTTGAACGGCGCACGCTTCGGCTCTTGGATACTCTGCAGGTGGATGGTTCAGAAGGGATCCGCCAAAAGTACGCCGCCGTGGACCATGTTCTGCCTGCGGTTTGGCATAACGCCATGGCGATTGCGCGTGAGCACCCGTCGATCCTTGAATGAAGGCGGGATCCCGGGGAGTTTTTCAGGAGGTGGTTAGTATGTCGTCAAAGCCCATCACTATCTCGGAGAAATATCCATCGTATTGGGAGTACAAAGGGCAGCCGCAGCTGCTGCTTGGGGGAAGCGTTGAGGACAACCTTTTCCAGATAGCGGAGCTCGAGGAGCATCTGGACCAGCTGCAGTCCGTGGGTGGCAACTATGTGCGCTGCACGATGTCATCCCGTGATCCGGGGGATGTGTGGCCGTTTGCGGAGAGGCCTGACGGCTTTGATCTAAACACGCCTTCCGACGAGTATTGGGCGCGGTTCTCGCGTTTTTTGGAGCAGACCTGGCAGCGCGATATCATCGTGCAGATTGAGCTGTGGGACCGGTTTGATTTCTCCCGCGAACCCTGGCAGCAGAATCCTTACAACCCCCACAGGAATACTAGCTACACGGAGGACGAGTCTGGCTTGGCGATCCGTTTTGACAGCCATCCGGCTGCCAACGAGAACCGGTTTTTCTACACGGTGCCGGCTTTGGATAACAACCAGGTGGTCCTGCCCTACCAGCAGGCTCAGGTGGATAGACTACTCTCGATTTCTCTGGAGTACCCTCATGTGCTGTACTGTATCGACAATGAGACGGAAGGTGCGGAAGCTTGGTCATCGTATTGGGCAGACTGGATTCGAGCCGCCGCCGCTCAACGCAGAGTTGAGGTTCACACAACGGAGATGTGGGATCCCAAGGATTTGCGCGATCCCATGCATCGTCGCACGTTTGACCATCCGGAGCGCTACACCTTCTGTGATGTGTCGCAAAACAATCATCAGGTGGGGCAGACCCATTGGGAGAACGGTCAGACGGTGCGCCAGCATGTGGATTCAGTGAAGAAACGCCCGTTGAATAACGTCAAGGTCTACGGTGCAGATTCCTACCACTATGGAAGCGATCAGGACGGAATGGAACGGTTTTGGCGCAACCTATTCGGAAAAATGGCATCAGTTCGGTTTCACCGTCCACCGGCGGGGTTGGGGCTCAGCCCCAAGGCTCAAGCTTGTATTCGCAGTGCGCGGCTGCTGTTCGAACGTTTGGATGTCTTTGAAGGTGAACCGCAAAATAACCTAATTCAGAAGCGCGAAGCGAACCAGGGCTATTGTTTCGGCACCCTGGGCCGACGTCT
>SLOG01000205.1 GCA_007132635.1 Limnochordia bacterium | reverse complement strand
TACACCTTTGTCAATGAAGGTCAAGAGGGGAGCCATGGAAGTATCGGGGGAATCCCGACAGCGAAAAGAAATCAACCCGTGACTGTAGTAAGCTGGGCAGACAGCATTGTCTGGTGTAATGCTCTATCCGAGATGCTGGACTATCAGCCTGTGTATGCGTATCAGGGCAGCGTTATCAAAGATGCCGGGAACTGGGCGGCTTGGGACCATACAGTTCAAGGCGATACCGACGGGTTTCGTCTGCCGACGAGTATGGAGTTCGAGCTTGCGGCGCGGTACAGGGGAAACGAAATGTCTGCTGATGCGGTAGAGGTTGCTGGTCTTTATTGGACCCCAGCCAGCCATGCCAGCGGTGCTGGGGCAAACTTCATGGATGCAGCAACCACGGCAGGCGTGGCGTGGTTCTACGCCGAAGGCACGGAAGACGTAGGCCTCAAATCTGCCAATGCACTGGGGCTCTACGACATGAGCGGGAACGTTTGGGAGTGGACCTTTACGCAGCTCGGACCCGGCCGGATCTTCCGCGGAGGCAGTTGGAACCTCTGCCCGTGCGCCCAGACTGTGGCCGGCGCCTTCGGCTGCGTCCCCGACTATGCGGGTTCAACCTTCGGCTTCCGATTTGCCAGGACACAGTTCTGATCGAATCCAATGCAAAAACCGACGATGTTGCGCAATGCATGACAAATGGCCTTGGGGGCGCAGCCTCCAGGGCTTTTTCGTGCTTCCCGTCGGAACTAAACAACCCAATATGTGGCCATGGGAATGATAATGGGGGACGAATCAAGAGTGTGGGTTAGTCTCGAACGGTTCATCGAAGTTGGAAGGTTTTTGTCAAACTACAGCGAACAGGCGGAATAAGCGATTCGTGATGTGAGAGGGCCGCAAAAGCCGTTCCTAGTGTCCGGCATTTCAGTACTGATCCAGGATATCTATTTGAGGAAGGGGATGCAGATATGCACAAGAGAATCAAAGTAGCGTTTGTCGGTGGGGGCAGCTTTAACTGGGCCCCCAAGATCCTGAAAGATATCATGATGAAAGAGGAACTCGGCGGCATAGATTTCTATCTGCTGGATCGCCAGCTGCCTAACGCAGAGAAGATTAAGCGATTGGGCGAGAAGATGAACAGTGATCTGGCAGGTGACCACCGCTTTTTTGCCAGCGACGACGAAAACGAGAGTTTCACTGGTTGTGATTTTGTGATAATCTGTATCGCCACCCCCGCAGAGAAGGCCCTAGAGGCCATGCGGCAAGACGTGCAGATACCAGAGAAGTACGGAATCTACCAACCCGTAGGGGATACCGTAGGGCCTGGCGGTTGGAGCAGGAACTTGCGGAATGTGCCGGTATTTAACGACCTGGCCCGGAAAATCGCCGAACTGTCCAATGATGCGGTGGTACTGAACTATACCAATCCCATGGCTTGTCTAACTAAGGCGTTTTACGCCCAGACAAATCTGCGGGCTGTCGGGTTATGCCATGGCCTATTTGAGTGCTACCGGGTGCTGCAGGCGATTTTTGGTCTGGAGTCAGAGAAACAGATCGATGTGAAGTTCGCGGGAGTCAATCACTTTTTCTGGATTCTGGACTTTAAGGTGAATGGGCAGGATGGGTATCGATTGCTAGAAGAGAAGCTCGGCGACGACAAGCGATTTGTGGATCTAATCCAGGAGGTTCACAGCGACGAGATGGGCTTTGCGTCCAATAAGTATCTGACTAGCCAACTGTATGAAACCTTTGGCTGCCTTCCCTATGTCGGGGATCGGCACACATGCGAGTTTTTCCCGCATGTGATCACAGGTGATGCAGACCGTCTGCACAAGTACAGGATTTCCAGAACAACAATAGATGAGCGGCAGGCTAGACTCGTGGAACGAGAAACCGAGGTCGACGCAATGATAGCGGGAACACAGGCGGTGAACTACAGCCGATCGCGAGAAACCGCTGCCGATATCCTCGAAGCCATGGCTTTAGGCAAGGAGTTCATTGACGTGGTAAACGTTCCCAACCAAGGTCAGATACCGAGCCTCCCCCTGGGTGGGGTCGTGGAGACATTAGGTGTGGTCAATACTCTTGGCTTTACCCCCATCTGCACCGGTCCGCTGCCGGAACCCATCAACAACCTACTGCTCCCCCATGTCAAAAACGCGGAAACGCTGTACCAGGCAGCAACGCATGGCGATTTCCCTCTAGCCCTAGAGTCTCTGTATCAGGATCCAACTTGCGCACATCTGGACTATGACCAAATTCGCAGTATGGCCGAGGAACTCATGCAGGCAAACCGAGAGTTCCTGCCACAGTTCTTTCGGTGATAAAAGGTTAACATACGAAAGGGAGCGTCTTATGGAAAAAGCAGTCCAGTGGGATGAACTGGTCGATGTACTGGTAGTCGGCAGTGGCTTTGCCGGTCTGACAGCAGCCATTGAAGCCGCCGAATTAGGGAAAAAAGTACTGGTCATCGAAAAGATGAAACGCGCCGGTGGAAACTCCATTATTAGTGATGGAGGCATCGCAGCACCCGGTACCCAGCTGCAGGCCGACCGGGGAATTGTAGATAGTGAGAAGAGCATGTATGATGATATGGTAACGGCAGGTTTGGGACTGAATCATCCCAAATTGCTGCGCACCTTGGTGTCCCAGGCAAGAAGCGCCTTCGAGTGGACCGTCGATGCTCTCCAAGTACCGTATTTGGATCGCGTGGATATATTTGGCGGTCATAGTGTGGCCAGGTGTTACACACCACAGGGCGTAACCGGTGCGACAATGCTCAAAAGAATGCTGAAGAGAGTGGCCGAACTAAGTATACCTGTACTCTACAGCACGTCCTTTCGGTCCATCTTGACAGACAACCAAGGCCGCGTCCTGGGTGGGGCTGTTCTGCGGGAGTATGATTACCGAACCAATACAGGGGTACCTGCCAAGATTCGAGCTCAAAGAGGCGTAATCCTCGCTTCCGGAGGCTATGGAGCGGATGTGGCTTTTCGATCTATACAGGATCCGAGGCTGGATGAAACGATCCAAACCACCAATAAGGTCGCTGCAACAGCAGAGGTTTTGAAATCGGCTCTGCACATCGGTGCTGCATCGGTGCAGTTGTCCCAAATTCAGCTGGGAGCTTGGGCCTCGCCGGACGAGCAGGGCTTTGGGCATGGACCGCTCTTCGCGGACTACATTCTGTTCCAATACGGTGTGATCGTTGATCCGAGTACGGGAAGACGATTTGTCAATGAATTGGGCGATCGCAGACAATCGGCAGATGCCATTTTACGCATAGGCCACCCATGTATCGGTATCGCGGATAGCAGAGCGGTAGAACACTCGGGTTGGGACATATCTAGAGCCATCCGAAAAGGCGTGGTGAAGATACATGCCACTATGGATGAGCTGGCGGCTTCCTATGGCATAGATGCAGCGACTCTGCAGGCATCCATCAGCCGCTATAACGGCTTTGTGCAAGACGGTGCCGATGCCGATCTTCAGAAGCCCATGGTGGATGAAGCCTCTCCCATCGAAGAGGCACCGTTTTACGCCATGCGTCTGTGGCCTAAGGTGCACTTTTCCATGGGCGGTGTAGCCATTAACGAACGCTCGCAGGTCCTGGACTTTGACGGCAGAACAATTAAGGGGCTGTACGCAGCCGGCGAAGTCGTCGGTGGTGTTCATGGCGCCAGCCGTCTGGGCAGCTGTGCCATATCGGAATGCGTTGTTTTCGGCAGGATTGCGGGACAGAACGTTTGACTGTGCCCGTAACCGCCAGGTTCTCTTGAGACACGCTTGGCGAGGTCTTTATTCCCCGGAGGTGATGTGCACCGTGAGTTGGCAGCAAGTGAATCAGCTAACGAATGCGGTAGTGAAGAGACTGAAGAAAGTAGGGATAGTGTGCCCCATACGCCGAAGCAAGACGTCGGTCAGTGTCTATCTGGACTTAGACTATGGAGCCCTAGGGAAACTGCGAATCAGCGACCATGTGAGTCCCGACTCTTCGGACTACCAGTATAATCTCGTTACACGGAGCAGAAGCGATGCGTTGGCCATCGATTTGAGTGTTAGTGGTCTCTCCTATGCTGATGATGTAGATCGGCTTATCCGGAGCATCAAGCAAGACCGGGAAACAGTCGTCCGGGACATCGGAGAGCAGGAATATCAACGGCTGATTACCCTTGGAGACGAAGACAACTACTAATGGGCATAGAGCACATCCGGAAGAGGAGCTGGTGGTGCTCGAAATGTGTTTGCTGCGAAAGGTAAGTGCTATGAGCAGTATGGACAGTCTACCGCATGGGAGGTGGCCGCATGGCATCAATCTACGACCCGAGTTATGTTGAAGGCTACTACGACCAAGACCCAGAAAAAGAGTGGCTGCGTCTAGTTGGCTCACCCCTCGAAGAGATTAAGCTCCACATACATAACCATTATCTCCGCACGCATCTCACTCGCGGCATGCACGTTTTAGAGATCGGCGCAGGTCCTGGTCGATTTACCCAAGTTCTTCATGAGCTTGGGTGCCGTGTAGTTGTTGCTGACATTTCCCTGCGGCAGCTGGAAGCGAACAAAACGAAGGCGAAGGAATTAGGTTTTGCTGATTCGGTGGAGCGCTGGGTGAAACTGGACATTTGTGATATGGGATCTCTTGAGCGTACGTCCTTCGATGCTGTGGTAGCCTATGGAGGGCCACTCAGCTACGTATTTGATCGGAGCGAGCTTGCGGTCGCAGAGTGCTCACGTGTGCTCAAACCAGCCGGTTTGCTTGTGGCAAGCGTTATGTGTCTCTGGGGGTCTATCCACCGCTTTTTTGAGGGAGTCATAGAGGTTCCGACCGAGACGAATCGTGAAATAATACGGACTGGCAATCTGACACCGGAAACTAATGCCGGCGATCATCACTGTCACCTGTTCCGTTCCTGCGAGCTGCAGAGTTTGCTGGAACGTGGTGGGTTTCGGGTGGCTGCTATGTCCGCGTCTAACTCATTGTCCACGGGCTATGAGGAGCAGTTAGCAGAGCTTCGGAGGAGTCCAGTGAAATGGCAGGCTCTTCTCGACATGGAACTCGAAGCATGCCGTTCTGGTGGCTTTCATGAAGCTGGCACTCACTTACTTGTGGTGGCCGAGAAAGCTGAGGTTTGATTGGAAGAGTTGGCCCTCGCCGCTAATCAGACTTGAAGAAGAACTGCCCGGGCATGGCATGGCTCGGTGACAGGACCAAGACGCTGTTTCGTAGACCTCCCTCTGGAGCATTGCGGAAGACGATGAAGATCGGCTGCCGATCATTAAAGATTCTGGGGCCGCCTACCGAAAAGTATAGTAGCACCAAACGCAACGTCGGGGAGCGAGCCTTTCTGGCCGCAGACAAGAAGCGAGCGGTCTAGAGGCAGAATCTAGATATGTTGATTCGGAGGGGATACAATGGCGCGAGGAAGAATAAAGGAACTGGACATGTTAAGGGCTATTCAGAGTGCTATGCCTGACCCGTACTATGTTCGAGACATGGACTACAATATTGTGCTGTGGCCCAAGGCTATACAAGAACTAACCGGTTACTCTCTCGAAGAGGCCCGGCAGATGAAGTGTTACGACATATTCCGAGCGGAAGTCTGTTCGGACTGTCCGACGCAGCGCTGCATACAGGAACGTCAATTCTTGAAGGATGTCATGGTCGATGTATTCAACAAGAACGGGGATACATTGACGACGTTGGTGTCCAATGCCGGAGTATATAGCCGTACGGGCCGCCCGCTAGGTGCTGTGGAGATCGTGAAGAACTACACGCAGCAGAACGAGCTAATAACGAGTGTGACCAAAGTCTCAGAGCAGCTGGCTGCGTCTACCCAGGAATCCAGCGCATCAATTGAAGAGGTGGCCAGCAATACGCAGGTGTTTGACAACGAAATCCATCATATTGTGACTACGATTAAGAGCATTGACGAGGTCTCATCGGGCATTGCAGACAAGGCAGAGGAAGGCCATAGAAGCTTGGTTGAATCGGTAAACGATACCGACAACCTCTACAAGCGAATTCAAGTCATAGCGGACTCCATTGAAAAACTAGGGGAGAGTTCTCAGGAAATTAGCAGTGTTATAACCACCATAAAAACGATTACTGAACAGACCAATCTACTGGCTTTGAATGCCGCCATCGAATCAGCACGAGCAGGCGAACATGGCAGAGGGTTCGCTGTGGTCGCCGATGAGGTCCGTAAACTTGCTGAGGAGTCTGCCAGGTCTGCCGGACAAATTGAAGAGAGAATCCAGGAAACCCTCACCAACACAAAGGCGGCTGTGGAG
>SLOG01000308.1 GCA_007132635.1 Limnochordia bacterium | reverse complement strand
TGCATGAGGGCCGCATTGCGGAGATGAAGACGGGGGAAGGAAAGACGTTGGTCGCCACTCTGTCTGTCTACCTCAATGCACTGACCGGAAAAGGTGTGCATGTAGTCACGGTCAATGACTACTTGGCATCCCGGGATGCGGACTGGATGGGCCAAATCTACCGAAAACTAGGCCTGACCGTGGGGGTCATTGTTCACGGTTTGAGTTTCCCAGAGCGCCGGGAGGCCTATGGGTGCGATATCACGTACGGTACCAACAACGAGTTTGGCTTTGATTATCTCCGCGACAATATGGTCATAGCGAAGGAACAGATGGTGCAGCGGGAACTGCACTATGCTATCGTGGACGAAGTCGACTCGATCCTCATTGACGAGGCCCGCACGCCGCTTATCATCAGCGGACAGGCGGAGGACTCCACAAAACGCTACTATGAATTCTCGCAAATAGCGCCTCGCCTCAAGGTAGAGGAAGACTACACCATCGACGAAAAGGTTCGTTCGGTGGCCATGACCGAGGAAGGTGTGACGAAGGTTGAGCAGTGGCTGAATATTGAGAACCTCTTTGATGACGCCAACTTTGAGCTTAACCACTACCTGATACAGGCCCTCAAAGCGAAGGCCCTGTACCAGAAGGATCGGGATTACGTCGTCAAGGATGATGAAGTGATCATCGTTGACGAGTTCACCGGCCGGCTCATGCCAGGACGGCGCTATGGGGACGGGCTGCATCAGGCCATTGAGGCGAAGGAAAATGTCACCATCGCCAAGGAAAGCCAGACGCTGGCTGCCATCACCTACCAGAACTACTTCCGCATGTACGAGAAGCTGGCAGGTATGACGGGTACTGCAGAAACGGAAGAAGAGGAGTTTCGCCGCATTTACGGTATGGATGTGGTGGTTGTTCCGACGAATCGGCCATTGATCCGCCACGACTATCCCGACGGCATCTATAAATCTGTGGAAGCCAAGTACCAGGCGGTGGCGCGGGAGATTGCGGAACTTCATACGAAAGGCCAGCCAGTCTTGGTCGGCACGGTGTCCATTGAGAAGTCCGAGTTGGTCAGCCGTATGCTGAAACGCGAAGGGGTCCCGCACCAGGTCTTGAATGCGAAGTATCACGAAAAGGAAGCTGAGATCGTTAAGAATGCCGGCCAGAAAGATACAGTAACGATTGCCACCAACATGGCCGGCCGTGGTACGGACATTGTACTTGGTGACGGTGTGCGGGAGTTAGGGGGACTGCACATCATCGGTACAGAGCGGCATGAGTCCCGCCGCATCGACAACCAGCTGCGGGGACGGTCAGGCCGGCAGGGCGACCCTGGTTCGTCCAGGTTTTACGTATCTTTAGAAGATGACCTCATGCGGTTGTTCGGTTCTGAACGCGTGCAGGGTCTGATGGAACGCCTGGGCTGGGAGGATGACCAGCCGATTGAGCATCCGCAGATTTCCAAAGCTATCGAAGGAGCACAGAAAAAGGTCGAAGCCCGCAACTTTGAAATCCGCAAACAGGTATTGGAATTTGACGATGTGATGAACCAGCAGCGGGAGGTCATCTACGCGCAGCGGCGGGACGTCTTGACCGGACAGGATATCTCCAGGCACATCAACACGATTTTCGACAAGACGATGGGAAACCTGGTCGAGCAGTACGCCGACCCGAAAATCCTCCCCGAGGAATGGGAATTGGACGCTATGGCTGCCCGCTTTCAGGACTTGGTGGCCGTGCCTTTAACTCGGTCGTCGGCTGAACTTGAGGCGTTCAAACCCGAGGAGATCCGGGGAATTCTGCTGGAAGAAGCCCGGGCGGCCTACGCCCAGCGCGAAGAGAAGAACGGCGCGGAGAACATGCGCAAGGTAGAACAGCTGGTTCTGCTTCAGACAATTGATAAGAAATGGATGGAGCATCTGCGCAGCATGGATGACCTGCGGGAAGGTATTGGCCTGCGGGCTTATGGGCAGCGAGATCCGCTCATGGAATACAAGTTTGAGGCCTTTGAGATGTTTAAGCAGATGGTGTCGGCGATCCAGGAGGACAGTCTGCAGATGCTGATGCGAGTAGAATTGGTGGACGAGCGCCGCCAGGAACGCATGGCCCGAGATCGTCTGCAGGCAGCCCAGACGAATCGCGGTGCCGACGGAGAAGTGATGGATCGTGCGCCCCGAACAGTGGAGAAGAAGGTAGGCCGCAACGACCCCTGCCCTTGCGGCAGCGGCAAAAAGTACAAGAAATGCTGCGGCCGCTAGAGAGGTGAATGCAATGCTGGAGACTCGCGAGACCAAAAGCCAAGCAGCACAGTTGGCAAAACGATTGGAAGAACTGAGGGAATATCTTTGACGTCGCCCAGAAGCGAGAGGATCTGAGCGAGCTGGAAGCCCGCATGGCGGAGCCCGGGTTTTGGGATGATCAGACGACGGCCAACCGAGTCATGAGAGAAGCGGGCACGCTCAAGCAGACTGTCGAGCAGTGGCAGACGGTCGCCTCGCAGGTGGAAGACGTTGAGGTCCTTGTGGAGCTCGCTGACGAGGATCCGTCGCTGGCGGAGGACCTCGAGGCGTCGCTGCAGCAGGCGACTCGCCTTTTGGATGAGTTGGAGCTGGCGTCACTCCTGGATGGGGAGCATGATGCGAACAATGCGATCATAGCGATTCACCCTGGGGCCGGCGGTACTGAGTCGCAGGATTGGGCGGAGATGCTGCTGCGCATGTATACGCGCTGGGCGGAATCCCACGGCTATAAAGTGGAAATGCTGGACCTGCTGCCGGGTGATGAGGCAGGCATCAAAAGTGTGACGCTGCTTATCAGCGGCACGAACGTGTATGGATATCTCAAGGCGGAGAAAGGTGTCCACCGGCTGGTTCGCATTTCGCCCTTCGATGCTTCGGGGCGGCGCCACACGTCGTTTGCGTCTGTCGATGTCATGCCCGAACTGGACGATGATGTTGATGTGGACATCGACACGAATGACCTGCGGATCGATACCTACCGGGCCAGCGGTGCCGGTGGACAGCACGTTAACAAGACGGATTCGGCCATCCGCATCACCCACATCCCTACAGGTATAGTGGTGCAGTGCCAAACCCAGCGGTCGCAGCATGCCAACAAAGATTCGGCTATGAAAATCCTGCGAGCGCGGCTGATGGAACACGAGTTCAGCCAGCAGCAGGAAAAACTGGATGAGCTGAAAGGCGAGCAGGCAGAGATTGCTTGGGGAAGCCAGATCCGTTCCTACGTGTTTTGTCCGTACACGATGGTGAAGGACCACCGGACCAACGTAGAGGTCGGCAATGTGCAGGCCGTCATGGATGGTGCCATTGATCCCTTTATTGAAGCATACCTCAAATTGCGGTAGTAGAAGGAGACGCCATGGCGAGAAAACTGTACTGGATATGTATAGTCGCGGCGCTGGCAGCGGCAGTCCTGCTGGGCGTGCAGCGAGTCGCTTTAGAACAGGCGAACCGCAGTGTCGAGATGGTCGTAGATTTCCGGAGCGCCGAACGCTTGGGGCAGGCTGCCGGTCATTCGACACAGGCGGTGATGACGGCGCTGCGAGAAGCAGGTGTGCAGGGAGCGGCGGTGGCCGAAAGGCCTTTGGCTGACTACCTTATCCAGGGCCGTCCGCTTCCCGAGGCACTGACAGCTGCCTGGTGGCAGGAACCGTTGGAGATGCCGGTTCTTCTGACCGAGCGCGGTGAGTTTTGGGTCGAGGATCGGCAGCTGGTAGAGTCTGTGGGGCTGCGCGTTGTGCCCCGTCCAGCAACAAAACGGTTCCTCGAATCGGAGACAGAAGTGGCGGATGCCCTGGCGGGGCTGGCTTCGCCCTTAGTGATTTTCAGCTCGGCAGAGATTCCCGGCTACCCCGAGGGGTTGGCTGAGACTCGCCGCGCCCTGCGGGACGCCGACGCGGTTGTAGGGTTGGTTGAATTCTTTAACCAGCGCGGCATCGCTCACGTAGCACGTCCTCACGAAAGTGTCCGCGTGCACGCTGTCAGTGCGCGGGAAATGGCAGTGTTGAGTGATGCCCGTATCTTGGCTCGCTACCTGCGAGCTGTGAGAGAGCGGAACATGCGCGTGCTTTACCTGCACCCCTTCTTCACGGGGGACGCGCCGCTGGAACGGACAGTAGAGTTGGTCGAGTCCACTCGTTCGCTTTTAGAGAGCAGCGGTTATGCCTGGGGCTCGGCGGAACCGTTTCCACCTTGGACGGTACGGCCTGCGGCTTTGGCCGTTATCTGGCTGGGCATCTGGGCAGCTTTCGGATTGTGCCTGCAGGCCGTGTGGCGAGGGCCGAGCCGCTGGATCCATGGCGGTCTTTTGGTGTTGTGGCTGCTGTCCCTGGCTGCTGGCGCCGTGCTGCCTCTGTGGACGCGCCAGGGAATGGCTCTGTTCGCTGCCGTTGTCTTCCCGTGCTTGGCGCTTTTGACGGCGGGTCGGCCCGGGCCTGCTTTTGTGCGCTTTGGGCTCGCTTGTCTGGTTTCGGCCATCGGTGGACTCCTCGTGGCAGGGACGCTTAGTGGTACAGAATTTTTGGTGAAGCTGGCCGAATTTCGCGGCGTGAAACTCATGCATGTGCTGCCCCCTGCAGCCATGGTGGTCTTTGGGCTGTATGCCGATTTCCTGCCGGCGGTGGACGTGGGGCAGCTGAAGCGGCGTACGCAGCAGTTGGCGGCGAGTTCGATTCCTGTCGTACTTCTTGGGGCGGCGGTCGTGGTAGTGGGGCTGCTCTTCGTATATCTGCGGAGGACAGGAAACTTCGGCATTCCCGTATCTCATTGGGAGATCGCGGTGCGGGAGGGGTTGGAGCAGCTTCTGGTAGCTCGTCCTCGGACTAAAGAGTTTCTTATCGGCCATCCTGCGCTGATTCTTGCCTTGAGCAGGACTCGCAGCTGGCATTGGCTCTGGGTGCCGGGCATTATTGGCCAGCTGTCCATCGTCAATACGTTCAGTCACCTACACACGCCGCTCTTGATCACATGTCTGCGCACCGTCAACGGGATCGTTTTGGGTGCGGCTGCCGGTCTCTTGCTTATACTACTGTGTCGCTGGTTGGGGAGGTGGCTGCCGTTTGATCGTTGTGTCCGGTTATTACGGGTTCCGGAATCTTGGCGATGAAGCTATTCTACAGGGAGTCTGCGAAGACTTGAAGGCGGTTGGCGTGGCGCCTCAAGATATCTGTGTCTTGTCCGGTGATCCGAATTACACGGCAGCCATGCACGGTGTTCGGAGCGTGGCGCGCATGGATGTGCGCGGTATGATGCGGCTGTTCCGCCAGACGTCCCTCTTGCTTAGCGGCGGCGGATCGCTTCTGCAGGATGCCACGAGCCGTCGCTCGATCCTCTACTACTTAGGTGTTATGGAATTGGCGCACCGGCACGGAGTGCCGGTATTGGTGTACGCTCAAGGAATCGGCCCCGTGACATCTGGACTGTACCAACGGTGGATCGCTCGGGTCTGCAATCGGGCAGTCGGCGTTTCGGTCCGGGATACAGCCAGCTGCGTGCAGCTGCGGGAGTGGGGCTGCGACAAGAAGATCACAGTGGCCGCGGATGTTGTCTACGGACTAACCAACTCTGGGCCGCAGAGTGAAGGGCTTCCGCAGGAAGGGATAGTGGTTAACCTCCGTCCCTACCCTGGTTGGCAGCAGCATAAGCCGCAGTGGATTAAGGTTCTGCGAGCGGTGGCCCAGCGGGTCGGACCCATTCGCTTCGTACCCCTGGGTCCCGGAGATGCAGACGTAGGTGCTGCTTTGGCGGCAGAGCTCGCGGACGTCACCCTGTTGGAAGCGGGTGATCTGGAGACTGTGCGGCGAGTGATGGGCCAGACCCCGGTGGTTCTCTCCATGCGGTTGCATGGGGTTGTGTTTGCCGCTCTGGGCGGCGCAGTGCCCATTGCTGTGGACTATGACCCGAAAATCCGGGCGGCGGCAGCGCAGCTGGGTATTCCCGCAGTACCGTGTGAACCGACTGTGGATCTGGTAGAACTGGTCTCCCAGAGCCATCGGCGGCTGCCGGATATGCGGGTGTCCTTGGCAGAAAGGCTTTGCGTTCTGCGGGAAAAGGCTCTGGAGAACCGAGAATTGCTGCAGGACGTGTTGAAGAGGGGTTGATGCTGTTTGGCCAGTCGAACCAGTCGCATACTAGGTGTTGCCGTGGATGGAGTCACGCGGGATGCGGCTCGGCACCGCATTCGGGAGATGATTCGCCAGCGTCGACCGCACTTGGTTGTTACGCTGAACGCGGAGATGGTCGTATTGGCACTTGATGATATTCTGTTTCAGCAGATTCT
>SLOG01000124.1 GCA_007132635.1 Limnochordia bacterium | reverse complement strand
GGCCGCTTCTTCTTTCCACTCGGCAACCGGGTCTGTTGCAACACGTGCAATTACCGTTTTATCCGTGTCCAGCATCAGGATCCTACTGCCGGCTGCCTGCACCCTGCTCTTTGCTCGGAATTTATCGATAAATTCGGTGAGGGTGGCTGTCGGCACTGTGAAACCGCCTGCCGAGTCCGTGCCCTCGGCCAATGCATTCTTGATATCCGGTGTGCCCTTGCCTGTTACCATCGTGCGGAGGCACTCTCCGAGCGAAACATCTGCCGGCCCCTCGGCCAGCTTTTCACCAGGCCCTACCACTCGGATCTTTTTGCCATCGGCATCGGCCCAATAGGTGGGCTGAGGTCCGGATGCCATACGGGTGCCCTGCTGTGCTGCTTCATGTTTTTGGATCTGCTCGGTCATATCCATAAATGTATTGTAAAGGTTGTCGAAGTTTCGCCTCTCTGTGCTGTTCATATCCCGGCCGGCTGCCTTTGCAGCATTTTGGATGCCCTCGGCCTGCATGAGGATCTTGGCACGTTTCTCTTTGAGCCCTTTCAGGGTAAAATAGCCCGGTGCATCACCGGTGCGGTACGCTTGCATATTATAAAGTTTCTCCATGCTTATAAAATTAAGTTATAAATTCAGGTTACCTGAATTATAGCAACTCTCGGAATGTGTGTGGCACTTTATTCGTGGAAAATTCCACAATTAAAGTGAAAATTTTAGCCGGCAGGATACTCCAGAAACGCCTCCCATTCAATAAATAGATTTTTGCTCACCCTGGGCCCGGCTGCCCTGTTGGGAGGGTGCTGCCGGTATTCTGGATGCCGCTTGAGGATGGCATCGGCCTGCTGCCTTGCCCTGGCTGCCGTTTTGTGATCATCACGGTTCAGTGCTGCACGCCACGCCTCACCAAATGCCACCAGCATGGCAGCAGGCTCCTGCTGTTTTGCTTTTTGTCGTTTTCTCATAGCTCCTCCGCCCCGGTATCGAGCTGCAGGGCCCGGAGTGCCTGAATCATTTGTGCCCGGGATGCCCTCACCATCTTGCAGCCAGGGTGCTCTTGAGGTGATCCAAACCTGTCGAAATAAATAGGCTGCCCATCGATCTCCTGCTGGGCTTTGCGCATCTCATCCCAGGCCTCAAATGCCGTCTGGAGGAGCAGCAGCCCCGCCTCATCATCGATATCATACTCACGCCTGATCCGATTGTAGATGATCTTAGCTTTTCTGGATAATTTCATTTTTCTGTTTTGGTTTTGTGGTTAGAGAGAGAAAAAATACTGGTTATCGGTTGCGGGCCGGTCGATTGGCCAGACCCTTGACCGTGCCCCGGGTCACGGGACGATGTGGATCTGCCGCATCAGGATGATTGAAAGGGCTGCAGCACCTCCTGCGATCAGCATCGATGCCAGGGCATGGATGGTGTGCCCGGCCATGATGTTCTCCACCGCCAACAGCATCACCGCTCCACTTGACAGAGCAGCAGCAACGATAAAAGGAACACCACAGTGCCGTATAAATCCACTAAAAGCTCTTTAACTGTGTGTTTTTTCATGGTTTTTTGTATTTATGTTGAATAATTAACTCCTTGACGGCCAGAACGTGCGGCCGGTAGGTGTTCGCCCGGATGGTGTTTTCATGCAGGCCGGTCACGGCTGCCAGCTCTTTTGGCTGCAGATCCGCTCGGCCCTCGAGGAACATGGCCACGCAAATCTTGACCTCAGCAGGGCTCATATCCACCAGGTTCATAGCCAGATACGCAAGTATGGCCGTGTGCTTTGTCTGGAGGGCACGGATCAACTCATCCGTGAGCTGATCATGCCGCCTCATCAGTTCGGTGACTTGATAGGATTCCATCATCAAAACCAAATCGGCACGCCCGCGTCCTGAATATCCTGCTGGTCCAGGCCCAGCTCGTAACATAGCGAGGCTGACAATCGGAGGTATCGGCTGGCCTGGTGGGTGTCCGGATCCCCTGGCAGGCCATCGATCAGCTCGATGAGTGCCCGGAGGTACAGGATATTGGCCTCGGTCAGCCGCCCGGCATCGAGCAGCATCTGGGCAAGGATATACCACCACCGGCATTGCTTCTCACTGGCCTCCCAGGGTGGCTCCACCGGTATCTCATGGATAGGCTCGTGCATATGGTCTGGGAGTTTTTTGTCGTATCCGATGGGCTGGAGTTCATTCATGATCAGCCTCCTGTACTTTCCGATACTGGCCTCGGCCGAGGCGTTCCAGGAGCCCGGCAGCTACTCCAAATTGCAGGATCTTGTCTGCGAGGCCGTAGTGGTGGCCGTGCCAGACCAGGGTGGTAAACAATTTTTGCCGGGTGAATGTTTGAGGCATTTGAGAGATCAGATGCCGGAGGTGGTCGTTGCTCATATTATTTGCTGGTTGGTGGTGGTTTGTGCCTCGCCTCAGCTCACACTAAAGGCGGGTTTTAAAAAGCAATTGGGGAGGCGGTGAGCGGCTGCTCACCTATAGCTTATTGTGGTTTTAGATCTTGGTTTTAAGAGTGGTTATATATCGGGTGTCAATCTGATACCCTCAGGGTGTCAATCTGATACCCTCAGGGTGTCAATCTGATACCCTTAATTGGCTTTTTTTGTTCTCCTTGTTTTCTTTTCCTGCCTCCTTTTTTATAAGTGGATACCTACGAGGTGCCCGGTTGCCTCCCATGCCGACCTCAGCCAGCCAGCCGGTCGCCCGCAGTTCTTGTATGGCACGGATGGCCGTGCTCCGGCTTGTGGAGGTATCCCGGGCCAGGCCATCAAAACCGATCCAGGTATAATTCCGATCAGGTCCGCATCGATGGGCCAGGGCCGTCCATGCCACCTTAGCCGATGCTGACAGATCCGACTGCCAGACCGTCACCGGCACCCTTGTGTATTGTGAGTCCTGGAGGCCATCATTCAGGAACCGGTCGCCCGCCTCCAGTTCCGGAGCGGTCCAGCCGAGCACCTCCTTGATGTAGTCAATCGCCCTTGAGGTGTCCTCCGGCAGCAATGACTCGAATTTCACCAGCCGCACCAGCTCCACGATGTCACCGTGAAAACTCAGCTCATCCCGGTAGCTCTTCCCTTTTGTGGTGCCGTGCATGTAGTGGTCACAATAACCGCCATGTTTTATGTTCACGCCCAGGGTGCTCTCCGATCCAGGCATCCCCTCCACTGCGATCCAGCCAGCCTCTGTGGGCTCATGATCCCTCCAGGCAATGCCCAGGGCATCCAGCACTTTTTGCACGTGCTGCGGCCGTAATTTTGCGCTAAAATTCTCTGCATGACTGGCTTTTCCGTTCCGCATTGCGTATATTCCTACATCTTGAATTCTTTTTGTGCCCCGGGTGAGTGCCTCTCTCTCGGGGCTTTTTTTTGGGTGACCGGTCGCCCGTGTCGTTTCTGAAAATCCCGGATGCTCTCGATCCGGATCAGGGCTCCTGGTGCATCCTCCAGGGTCCAGACCTCCACGAATCCCACCGCCCTGGTGCGCATCCACTGGATGACCTCCTCGGGGTTCTCTCGCTCATACAATTTCCGGCCTCGTATGTCACGGACTTGATACACCATCTGGCCCTCCTATTTGATTGCCTCGATGCGCCTGTCATCCAGAAACCGCTCGACATCCTCTGTGCGGTATATGATCTTTCGGCCCTCCTGGGAGAATGGGAGGCTGCCTGTCTCTCTATGATATTTTTGCATCCGGCTGGAGAGGCCGGTCAGGTCTTGAACATCACCGGTGGTGAGGTAGGGTTTTGCGTTTGCCTGCCGGATGATGAATGGGATCCTCTTGGCCAGGATCTTGTCAACTGTCTCGGATATGATCTCTCGAAACTGCTGCTCTGTCGGGATGAATACTCGGTTTTCCATGCTATCTTTGATTACGTTTAATGGTTACGTTGTAATCAAATGTATAGCGTTGCGGCTCAACAAGTAAAGAAATATAGAATCGGCTAAATCGGCCGTCCTCCGATTTAACAATTCCAGTAAATCAATATTTTATCCGGTAGGTTGTTTTGTCAATTTTCTCAAGATGCTTGTTGAAATAATCATGCACCGTGCTCTCTCCCATTTGAAATTCATCTGCGAGTTGGTTTTTCAGATTGTTTGACAATAGTGGATCACCTCGATATGGCCCATAGGTGTCAAAATCTTGGGAGAGTAACTGGTTTGCTCTTTTTGCTATAGCATCGAGTTTTTCAGTGTCCACTGGTGGATTTGCTGCCATTCTCTCAAGATGCTGGAGCTGCAGATAATCACACCATGCCCAGATCAGCGAGCCCTCCGGCATTGCACCATGATAATCCCACTGCAGGATATCATCTCTTGATGCCCATTCACCCTCCAGGATAACCTCGGAGAGCCTGCCAGAGATTACAGATGGATCTTTGTATCCTTTTGCGAGCTGCTCCTGGTGTGGCCGGATCCGGTCGCCCAGCCTCTCTATTCTATACTGCAGCAGTTTATCCGGCTGCTCTGCACCATCGAGTTCATGCTTAAAAAAACCAATCTCTGCGGCTGCCACCTCAGATATCAAATGATCGTATGCCTTGCGCTGCCGGTCGAGGATCTTCTGATATTCACTGGCTGGATAGGCTGCACCGCCAATATGGTAAACATCCTCCAGGCTTACCTTTTCCGGGTTTACTGTGTGCAGGGCCACCCTGCCCGGCTCATCGGTTTCCAGCCAATCTTCAAATTTGCTTTCTTGGGCTCTTGTGCTCATATTTCTGATATTGTAGGTTGATGAGCCTCGGTGATCGTTGCTGGCTGCCGAGGCTCTTTTTATTTAAAATATTTCATCCATCACACTATCCACCGTTTTGAGGTCCAGTGATTTGAGGTATTGCATGGTGGTCTTGATGCTTTTGTGGCCCAGGAGCATCATCATCTTATAGGGTGGTATGTTGCGATCATTCACGCCATACTGTGCAAAGGAGTGCCTGGCCACGTGCATGGATATCTCCTCATCGATACCGGCCGCCCTTGCAATATCCTTGAGCTGGCCATTCACCAGGGCATTCCAGCTGCCGATGCCCTCCCTCACCCTCTGATGGTTGCCCTGCTCATCCTCCGGAATGCTGGCAAGGAATGGGAAAACATATCCATTATTATCGGCCTGCTGGTAGCGGTCCAGTATGGCACGTGCACCATCCTTGATGGGAATGCTGATGTGGTTTCCGGTCTTGGCCATGTCATAGGATAGCCGGCCATTCTTGATGTTGCTCCACCTGAGCTGTGCAACGTCACCGAACCTCATGCCACAGAAATAAAAAGAGAGGATGAATGCGTTTCTGGAGTGCCAGATATTGCTCCCCTCCGGCAGATCCAACTTTTCTATGGTGTGCATCTCCTCCAGAGAGAGCTTGGTCTTTGATCCGTGCTGCTCATTCTTGACCATCCGGAAATTCTCGGAGTTCATCGGGTTCATCGGCAGCAGATGCCTCTGCACTGCCAGGTTCAGGATGTTTTTTATGGCAGCCAGGTTTTTGAGCACTGTGGAGTTCTTCCGGCCCTTTTTGAGATGGGCCTGCAGCCGGGTCATAAAATCAGGGTCGATCAGGTTCACCGGTAGCTGATCAGATCCGTGAAATTGCTTGACCTTTTCCACCGCCACCTTTGCCTGCTTCCAGGAGTAGAAACTCTCCGGTTTCAGTGCATCCAGATACTCCTTTGCCAGGGTGAAAAAATTATCCTTTGATGAGTATTCTATCCGCTTTTTTATGGCATCGGCACTGGCCTGCCGGTTGCGGTTCAGCTCCCGGTATGCTGCCATTGCATCCTCCCGGATCCGCTCCAGCTCATGATTCAGCTTATTGTGTGTGCTGTTGCCTCTCCGCACCTCCTGCCGGTCAGCGTTCCAGTGCTTTGGATCGATCCGGATGCCGGTGGATACGTACTTTCTTTTGCGGTTGTGTGTGATCTTGAGGATCACCGGGCACTGCCCTCTGCGGTCCGGCCTCTCCTCTCTTAAAAAGAAAATGTATGTTGCTGGCATATTGAATACATTGGTTGTGGGTTGTATTCAATATACAACTTTTTTTATTCTGGTGGCACACTGGTGGCACAAAGTCTGTAATTTGTTAATATCTCAACAGTGCGCTATATTACATAAACAGTGTTTTTGATACGTTTTGATGGGTTTTAGCTGGTGGTGATATGGTCTCTCGAGTCCCACCTCTGGTACCAAAAGCCCTGCAAGTCATTGATTTGCAGGGTTTTTTTATGGGTGCGCCCGGCAGGGCGCATCTGCTTGGGAGTGAAAGTCTCCTATGCGCCTGACAGGAGGAAGCATTAGCCGAACGGCAAGGG
>SLOG01000162.1 GCA_007132635.1 Limnochordia bacterium | reverse complement strand
GTGAAGGATATGCAGCCGTCCTGGACTTCCTTGATAGTATCCTTGACTCTAACACCGCACCCTACAGCATGATGCTCCTGGACACCTTTTAGACATCGCTCTAAAACAGAACGTGCCACGAGCGGGCGCGCCGCATCATGGATGAAAACCCAATCAACAGGCGGATCTAGCGCCTTTAGACCGCGATACACAGATAGCTGGCGCGTGTCTCCGCCGCTGACCACAGACACGTTTCCTTCTATCCCCCATTCATGAAGCAAGCCAAGAGCCCGCGAATGCTCCGCTTCCTGGACAACAACGATCAACTGTTGGACCTGATCCCAGGAGATGAATCGTTCTACCGTGTGTATGAGTATAGGCTTCCCATCCAGTTTCTCAAAGACCTTGTTTTGCCCACGGCCTAAACGCAGACCGCGGCCCGCGGCCGGCATAACCACTCCTAGCGTGTTCACACAACCTCACCTTCCAGTCCAGCAAAGTATCGGGTAGGAGACGGGATTGCTCCCGTCGGCCTCCCACACCACCGGACGTACGGTTCCGTATCACGGCGGTTCAAACTGAGGCCCTGCTGCCGCAGCTTCGTTTCGCGCGTGAATGGACGTTTCCACTGACGCCATATGACGTTGCGAAGTTTACGGCGTATCCATGCATCGGTAGGAGTTCATCGACCGTCATTCCATCGCTGCCGTGATGCTTGATGTTCCCAGACTGGTTCTTCATTGAAAAGCCCGGTGTAAGAAACACCGGGCTCAATCCACAGCAGACTGCTACAGCGCCTTTTCTACAGCCTTTGGTTTTGCAAAAATCATCCGTCCAGCTGCAGTCTGCAGAACACTTGTAACTAGGACGCCGATAGTCTCCCCGATAAAACGACGGCCGCCATCCACTACAATCATGGTACCATCATCCAAATAGGCAACTCCCTGCCCTTGCTCTTTGCCGTCTTTTATGACATGCACCCGCAGTTCTTCGCCAGGCAGAACGATGGGCTTCACAGCGTTAGCCAACTCATTAATGTTTAATACCATAACGCCCTGAAGTTCACAAACCTTATTAAGGTTAAAATCGTTCGTGATCACTCGACCGCCCAGTTCCTTGGCAAGTTTGACCAGCTTCGAGTCCACTTCGCTTATCTCGTCGAACTCGCGTTCCATAATTTCAACAGTCACATAAGGCTCTTTCTGCATCTTATTCAGAATATCGAGGCCACGACGACCACGATTTCGTTTTAGTACGTCCGATGAGTCAGCAATATGCTGCAGTTCCTCCAAGACGAAACTCGGAACGATCAAAGGGCCTTCAACGAAACCAGATTTTGTAATGTCGGCGATACGTCCATCGATGATAACGCTGGTATCCAAGACCTTGATACTGGACTGATTCTCGGCCTCGGCGATAACCAACCGGCCCGGATTTTTAAAAAACAGCCCAGCCAACTCACTGCGTTTACGCAGCCCGACCGAAGCTCCTAAGTACCCCAGCAATAGAGTTATGAGAACAGGAAGATAATCTCCTACCATGGGGATTTCGCTGGGCAGCGGTATTGTGACCAAAATAGCTATGATCAAACCTGCTACCAAACCCATGGCTCCACCCAACATGTCAACCGTAGGCGTCTTATGAAGCACAGCGATAGTCTGGGCTAAGCGAGATCCGATTTCCTCGACAATCAAGGGACCCAAACCAAATCCGAGAAAACCACCGCCTAGCATGAAGAGGGCTGTCAAATAGGGAGGATCTAGGAAATCCAACCGCAGTCCGTGTTCACCAGCAAAGGAGGCTCCTTTTAGTCCTATTAGTGCACCGATAAGTACGCAGAGAAAGCGCGAAAGCCTATTCAAGTTGTGTTTCACCTCCCGTCCTTGCGGGATCATCCTTTCTGTTGTGCGATACCCTTCCCGACCTTGCTTCACCACCTCCTAAGACAACCACATACTCTGTAGATACCTTGAGCTATTCCTTAGAGGTGAGCAGCCAAAAGCTCATCGACTTCTTCCTCCGTCAAGCCGCGTGCCAGCACCAACTCACTGACGAGAATCTGCCGAGCAGTTTCCAGCATTTTTCGTTCGCCCGTCGACAATCCCTTATCTCGATCCCGCAGCGTTAGATTCCGCACAACCTCTGCCACGAGAAAAATGTCGCCGCTCTTGATCTTCTCCATGTTAGCTCGATACCGCCGGTTCCAGTTCTGAGACATTTTGGATTCTTCGCCTGCCAAAATCTGGATGACTCGATTTGCGCCCTCGTCGTCGATTATCTGCCGCAGACCTAGACTATCCATAGCACTCATCGGAATCATCACACGCATATCGCCGATGGGCAAGGCCATAATATAATATTGCTGTGTTTCACCAAGCACTTCACGCTCTTCAATTGCCTCTATCACGCCTGCACCGTGCATAGGGTAGACAATTTTGTCTCCTATTTTATACACGTTCCCGCTCCTCCATTTCCATCCCTTGCACCCAAGTTCTTGTTTTTAAATTTACCACTTTCTGTGTGAAAAGTCAATTATTAACCGGGCAGAGCCCCGCTTTTGCCGCCACACCTCAAATGCATGTTTATGCAGTCCGCCACCTGCTCTTGACAGAAGATTTTCCCCATGCGTATAATGAAATTAAGCTGCGGAGAGAGGGAGTGTTGACATGAAAGACCAGGTTCCGGAAAACTGCTGCGAATTTCAGCAAGCTGTAGACGAGTGCCTACTGCGTCACCGAAGTATACTCGACGTCCTCTCGAAGTTTCAAGAGGCTAGTACGCGAGTCAACCGCGCTGTAACCAAAGCGGTGACCGAATGTGGCTGTGTAACAATCAACGCATCAAGACAATCCATACCGAACGACTGCTCGTTTTCGGACATGAGACAGCATCTTTTGTCGCACATTGATGGTGAGTTATGCGAAGCCTGCCGCGATGCCATTGAGCTCGAATTGGGCCGCACACTTTTTTATGTGGCCGCCATCTGCAACACACTGGATCTTGATCTGTCGCTCATAATGTCGTCCGAGACCAAACGCATGACCACTTTAGGCCTTTATAGTATGCGCTGATAGGAGAAATGTTGGGCGGGACAGGTGCTGTCTTACAAATGTCTATCCAATAGTACCTGTTCCCGAAGACGCCGAAGTCCTTCCTTTATTGCGCGTGCCCGTACAGCACCGATCCCTTCGACTTCGTCTAGTTCCTCAATGGATGCATCGACGATGGCAGTTAAGGACCCGCACGACTTCACCAGGTTTTCGATGACCGGCATCGGCAAACGTGGTATTTTTTTGAGCACTCGGTACCCTTTTGGAGTCACAGACTGGTCCAAACCACTCGCAGTAGGCGCATAACCCAGAGCCTTCGTTATGGCATTCAAATTCAAGAGATCCTCAGAGTCCCAGCCTGCAATGTCATTCCATATCGCAGATGTCGTCGCGTCTTCATGGGTCAGGTAATCTTTCGTTACCAACAAGCCCTCATCCTCAATAGCCACCATTAACTCTTCTAACTGCATGTTTACGAGTCGGCCTTCGGAGCCTAACTGCACGACGTACCGTTCAATCTCTCTGGCAATGCGGAACACCATCTGGCCTCGCTGTATAACGGTTGCTACATCAAAGAGTGTCGCAAAATCCTCGAACTCAAGAGCACTAAGGTTGGTCAGTGCCTGCTCAAATACGCTTTTGTACTTTTCAAGGGTCGAAAGAGCTTGGTTAGCTTTGGCAAGGATTACACTCACGTCACGCATCACAAACTTCGTGCTTCCTTGGTACATAGTGATGATATTCCGGCGCTGAGATATTGAGATTACGAGTTGGTTTGTCTGCCGAGCGACCCGTTCAGCGGTCCGGTGCCTGGTGCCTGTCTCAAAGCTAGGTATCATGGGATCCGGCGTCAGCTGCGTGTTGGCATAGAGGATCCGGCGTCCGTCTGTTGAAAGCACAATGGCCCCATCCATTTTCGCCAATTCGTAAATGGATGCTGGATTTAGCTCAGCATCTATCTTGAAACCACCATTCACCAAACCGAGGACATCCTCAGCATCACTAATAACAATCAAGGCGCCGGTCCGAGCTTTCAAAATGTTTTCGAGACCTTCGTAAAGCACAGTTCCTGGGGCCACCAGCCCGATGTTTCGAAACAGCGCCTCGTCTGCTCGCATTTCCTCTTTCAATATAGTCCCTCCCCTACGCAGCAATCGTGAACCTCACTAGCGGAGGCAGCCTTACTCCGAGAACGCATACTGCACAGCTTCGGCAACTCGCTTGACACCTACCATCCGCAGCCCGTTCAATTGCTTCCCCTCTTTCATGTTCCCTTCAGGAAGCAGGCAGCTTGTAAACCCCAACTTCGCAGCTTCACGCAGCCGCTGATCCGTCATGCCAACTGAGCGAATCTCACCGCCCAGTCCAACCTCGCCAAAGACAGCCATCCGAGTCCGCATGGCTCGACCGCGGACGCTGCTCGCGACCGCCAGAGCGACAGCCAAATCCGCAGCAGGTTCACTCAATCGAAATCCTCCGGCTACATTCAAATACACATCTTCATCAAACAGACGAAGCCCGAGCCGCTTCTCCATCACAGCTAGTATCATGCAGAACCGTTGATAGTCAATACCGGTAGTCTGCCTCCGAGGCGTCCCATTATTCGCCACGCGGCTCGTAAGCGCCTGGACTTCCACCAGGAGAGGCCGAGTCCCTTCAATACCGCACACCACCACGGAGCCGGGAATCTCTTCTGAACGCTGCGATACCAGCAATGCGGAAGGATTTGGCACTTCATTCAAACCCGACTCCTGCATATCAAAAATCCCCACTTCGTGAGTCGATCCAAAGCGGTTTTTCACTCCGCGAACCATACGAAACGTATGATGGCTATCACCCTCAAAGTACAAGACGTAATCGACGACATGCTCCAGTACCTTTGGCCCTGCGAAAGCCCCGCCTTTGGTTACATGGCCCACAAGGATGATTGGGATCGCGCTGGTCTTTGCAGTGCGCAGAAAAGCAGCAGCACCCTCACGCACCTGCGAAACACTCCCAGGTGCCGAGCGAATATCCGAACAGTACATTGTCTGAATGGAGTCAATGATTACCAGCTTCGGTTGAACCCTATCGATCTGGCCGATGATGGAGGCGACATCCGACCCGCAGAGTACATACAGGTTTTCCTCAAGCCCACCCAGACGATGCGCCCGAAGCCGAAGCTGCGATGCCGATTCCTCCCCGGAAACATAAAGGACGGAACCACGAGCTCGAGCGATGTAAGACGCCACCTGCATCAGCAGCGTCGATTTCCCGATACCGGGTTCTCCACCAACCAGACCCAACGAGCCCAAGACAATGCCGCCGCCCAGCACACGATCGAACTCGATGATTCCGGAAGAAAACCGGTCCTCGGCTTCAGCTGTCACTGCGGTGATAGGCTTTGGCACTGCTGTTGACGAACCGCCCCGGATCCAACCGACCTCGCCAGTCCGAGCAGTGATCGCCTCTTCGACCAAGGTATTCCACTCGCCGCATGCCGTACAGCGTCCCATCCATTTCGCCGACTCACAGCCGCAACTTTGACAGATAAACTTAGTAGACCGTTTGACCATATACACGCCTCATCCATAGGTATTATACTAATTATAGCATTCTAAACACAAGCACACAACCGGCAGAGAGCCGATTGTGTGCCACACAGCGCCGTTCCAAAAAACTTTTGATTTCCTCCGCCTTCCTAGGAAAAGACAAGCTCGCCATCTTTGGCGTCAATATGAACCGTTCCGCCATCTTGAAAACGGCCTTTCAGCATCTCCTCTGATAGCGGATTCTCGATCAACCTCTGTATCGCCCTCCGGAGCGGGCGAGCCCCAAAGTCCACATCAAAACCTCGATTCGCTATCAGCTCCTTGGCTGCATCGGTGACCTGAACCGAGATCTCTCTATCCGAGAGTTGATCGGCCAGTTCATCCAACATGATGTCAACAATCGACTTGATGTGCTCTCGATTGAGTGCATGGAAGACTATGACCTCATCCACTCGATTAAGAAACTCCGGCCGAAATGTCCGCTTTAACTCATCCATAACTTTGGACTTCATGGCCGCGTACGAGTCTTTCTCGTCCTCGATGACTCGAAAACCGATGCCTGTATCTTTTTGAATGAGCTGCGCTCCCACGTTTGACGTCATAATCAAAACAGTGTTTCGGAAGTCAACGGTTCGACCTTTCGCATCCGTCAACCGTCCATCCTCCAGGACTTGCAGCAGCACATTGAACACCTCAGGATGAGCCTTCTCCACCTCATCCAGGAGCACCACCGAATAGGGGCGCCGCCTG
>SLOG01000367.1 GCA_007132635.1 Limnochordia bacterium | reverse complement strand
TCCCATCCGCATCGGCCAAGGAATTGAGTTTGACTATGCCACTGTCCACGCTGTGCTGGCGATTCGCGAGGCAGGGTATGAGGCAATCATCATCAACAATAACCCAGAAACGGTCTCCACCGATTTCAGCATATCCGACAAGCTCTACTTCGAACCGCTAACAGCAGAAGACGTGATGACAATCATTGACTGGGAACAGCCTCTGGGCGTCATCATCCAGTTCGGCGGCCAGACGGCCATCAACTTGGCAGACACGTTGGCAGCTCGGGGTGTTCGTATACTCGGTACCAGTCTGGAAAACATGGACCGCGCTGAAAGCCGCGACAAATTCGAGAAGACACTGAACGAACTGCATATTCCGCAACCTCTGGGCCGAACGGCTGTCTCTACCGATGAAGCGATAAAAACAGCTGCCGAGATTGGGTATCCGGTCTTGGTCCGTCCCTCGTACGTGTTGGGCGGCCGAGCCATGGAAATCGTCTATCACGAAGAGGAGCTCATAGGATACATGGAGAGCGCCGTACGCGTCAATCCGAAGCATCCAGTACTTGTTGACCGCTATCTCTTGGGCCGAGAGATTGAGGTGGATGCCATCTCAGACGGCACAGATGTCTATATCCCCGGGATTATGGAACACATTGAGCGCGCCGGTGTCCACTCCGGAGACTCCATCGCAGTATACCCCACACAGACCCTAACTGACTCCGTCAAGCAGACGCTTACGGAGCGAACCATTGCCTTGGCCCGTGGCTTAGGAATTGTAGGGCTTCTGAACATCCAATTTGTCTTATACGAAGACGAGGTCTATGTACTCGAGGTCAACCCGCGCTCAAGCCGCACAGTGCCATTTCTCAGCAAGATAACCGGGGTGCCTATGGCCAACCTAGCCACTAAGGTCATTCTGGGCTCCCGGTTGGCCGACCTGGGCTTTCCGACCGGACGCCATCCCGATCCGGAGATGGTCTCCGTCAAGGTGCCGGTGTTCTCCTTCGCGAAACTGCGCAGCGTAGACATAACCTTAGGACCCGAGATGAAATCTACGGGCGAAGTCATGGGACGCGACCGAACTCTCGAAAAAGCCTTGTACAAGGGGCTGACCGCTGCCGGCACGGCCATTGCGACTCAAGGTTCGGTTCTGTTTACCATCGCCGATAAAGACAAAGCCGAAGCACTGCCGCTCGTTCGGCGATTTCACCAGTTGGGCTTCGACCTGTTGGCCACAGAAGGCACCGCGGAGTACATGAACAGCCACGGCCTGCCCATCCAGTCAGTACGGAAAATCGAAGATCCAGCCCCCAATCTGCTTGACGTGATTCGGCAGGACGAGCTGCAGCTAGTCATTAACACGCTGACTCGCGGCAAAAAACCGGCAAAAGACGGGTTTCGTATCCGCCGCGAGGCCGTAGAAACCGGGGTCGCGTGCCTAACCTCCCTGGATACCGCGGCAGCCATTCTGCGTGTCCTGGAATCCATGACATTCGGTGCCGAGGCGCTTTAGGCAAGGGCTCGCATAAGAGCCGCCCCGGCATGAAGTTCTGTCGTGTTAAGAACCGGAATAGGGCTATGCTCCTGTTGGATCAAAAGGGGTATCTCCGTGCAGCCCAAAACGACGCCGCTGCAGCCTTCGGCTGCCAGATCTGCAATGATGTGCTGCAGTTCCTTGCGCGACGCGGGGTTCAGCTGTCCACCAATCAGCTCGTGGTAGATGATAGCGTGAACAGCCCGCCGTTGTTCCTTCGCTGGTATGCGTACAGTCAATCCGTGACCTTCCAGCCTCTCACGGTAGAACCCCTGCTCCATAGTGAACTGTGTTCCCAGAAGGCCCAGCGTCCCTAAGCCCAGTTCTTGGGCGCGCTGGGCTGCGGCATCTGCTATGTGCAGCACGGGAATCGATAGGGCTTCTTCCACGTCCGGCGCTAGCTTATGCATCGTGTTCGAACAGATAAGCAAGAGTTCGGCTCCGGCGCTCTCCAGAATCCGAGCAATCCGAACCATCTCATCGGCCATAACACCCCAAGCAGCTGCATGCTGCAGCTCCTCAAAAGCCGCAAAATCTACCGAATACATGATATTGGGGCATGAATGAGACTGCCCCAAACGCCGTTTCGTACCCTCGTTGAGAAGGCGATAGTATTCTAATGACGACTCCCAGCTCATTCCCCCGATTAGGCCAATCGTACGCATCAGGTGCCACACCCCCAGGTTTCCGATCTATCCCTCGCGCGCCTGCACGACCGGTTTTTGTGTTGACGCAGGCACTTCTGCGTCCTCCAGTGGGCGGAAAGCGGGCAGAAAGCATCGCAGATATGCCTCCGTCTCGTCAGCATCCTGCGGCACACAGCCCTTAACGAAATCGCGCATGGTCCGGTCGAGTTGCTCCGTCGGTAAGTCTGTCGGTTTGGCCACGAAAATGCGGCTATGGTCCGTGTCATCCACACCCTCTTCTGCGGTTAAGAGCTCCTCAAATAGTTTTTCGCCTGGACGCATCCCCGTTATCTTGACGGGGATTTCGTCTAAAGAAAACCCAGAGAGCCGAATCAGAGACTTTGCCAGATCCATGATCTTCACGGGTTCGCCCATATCCAGCACGAAGATTTCACCACCGTTCGCGATTGCCCCTGCTTGAATGACGAGCTGGACGGCTTCGGGTATCGTCATGAAGTAACGCATCATGCGTGAATCAGTAACCGTTAACGGTCCTCCGGCGGCAATCTGTTTTTTAAACAGGGGGACCACACTACCCCGACTGGCAAGTACGTTGCCAAACCTCACGGCCACATAGCGCGTCCGACTCGTCGCATCCATATGCTGGATGAGCATCTCTGCTACTCGTTTTGAAGCCCCCATCACACTGGTAGGATGTACAGCCTTATCGGTGGAGATGAGAACGAAACGCTGTGCACCATTCAAATTCGCCGCTTGCGCCACATGGAATGTCCCCATTACGTTGTTTTTGATGGCCTCTTCCGGATTTGACTCCATCAACGGCACGTGCTTGTGCGCCGCTGCATGGAAGACGACGCTAGGGCCGAAGAATTTAAACACCCCGTCCACAGAGGCCCGATCACGAACATCCTTGACGAGAGGGACGACATCCAATTTAGGGAAACAGTTCCTCATCTCCATCTCAATATCGTAGACGTTGTTCTCGCAGACATCCAGAAGCAGCAGCTGTGCCGGTCGAAACCCGGCCACCTGCCGGCAGAGTTCGGATCCAATGGAACCTCCAGCACCAGTCACCAACACCACTTGATCCGCTATGTACTGGGACATACTCGCCAGATCGACCTTGACGGGGTCTCGTCCCAACAGGTCCTCGACCTGCACATCCCGAATTTGGCTGACCGTAACATTGCCGTCAAGTAAATCAAAGATACCTGGAAGGATCTTCACTGCAGCGTCCGTCTCCTGGCATAGGCTGACGATCTCGCGAATCTCGCTGCCTGTCGCAGAGGGGATCGCGATGATGATCTCATCGACGCGGTATCTTTCCACCAGCTGAGTCACATCGGCACGGCTGCCCAAAACCGGCAGCCCTAGGAGTTTCTTCCCCTGTTTTTCGGGATCATCGTCGACAAATCCCAAAAGGCGGACATCGCCCCTGTAATGGTTGTCCATGTCCTTGGCCACCATAACACCAGCATCGCCAGCACCCACAATAAGGACGTCGCGGCAATCGGCGCCTTTTACGGCACGCCGCCCATCACGATACAGACGCCAGATCAACCTCGAACCGCCAATAAGAATAATATTCAGCATCCACGCAAGAACAAGGACACTGCGCGGTTGGACAAAACCGTTGAAGAAAAGATACTGCGATCCCACGACAAAACCCGAACCCAGAGTAACTGCGCCAATAACACTTACTAGCTCACCGATACTGGCATACTGCCATAGCCGGTTATACAGACCCAAGAGCCCTAAAGAGACCAGCCACAGTGAAGTAAAAAACAGCGCGTTGGTACGGTAAAACTCCCAATGCATGCTTGGGACCGTCCCTTCAAAACGGATGAAAAGGGCTCCCATCATAGCGGCGTTAACCAAAACTGTATCCACGAGCAGAAGCCCTGCCAAGCGTATCCAGCGGTGTTTCGTGATCGGTTCTCTGCCGCTAGCGCTGTTTGCCATAGATAGTCTGAACCTCCCGATAGCTCTCCACAGTACCAACATCGTAGATGTTACCTTTTACGACCAACGCGTACACAGGCCGCTGCACTAACAACCAGGGAAGGAAGTGACCGGGAGCATCCGGGTTACCACCCTCAGCCAAATACTTCCTAACCAGCGGAAGAGTTTCCCTCCGGTAGATGTAAAACGGCGGCACCGCCCAATGCGAGATGGGTTGGGCTGGTTTTTCTGCAAAAGCGGTTAACCGTCCATCGGCTGTCAAGACGGCATTACCTGTGCGCTGCAGACGCTCGACATCATCCAAACGGTATACCGTAATACAGTCAGTTTTTCTCACTTGCGCGAACTGCACAAAGTCAACAAGCGAGAATTCGAACAGATTATCTGCTGCCATCACGAGAGTGTCGTCGTCCAGCGAAAACTCTTCGATGGCCCAAGCCAGATCACCAATTGCACCGAGTCGTTCAGCATTGGTCTGGGTCCCATCATCGGCAATCGTGACCATGTCTACCCAGCCGCTGGCATCAACCCATGAAGCGAATTGGTCAGCAAACCTGTGATTTGTTACAAGGATAATACGCTCCAAACCAAGAGGAACGAGTTTCTCTAGAACATGCTCCAAAATGGGCCGGCCGCCTACCGGAAGCAGAGCCTTGGGTCGATCGTCTGTCAAAGGGTGCAGGCGCGTTGCATAGCCTGCAGCCAAGAGAACGCACTGCAACACTCGCAGCCTCCTTTCGAGAAACAAGAACGCACCGTTTATAATGCCCGTTAAACGAGGTGCTATGATGCTCTTATCGGTGGAAAAGGGGAGAAAATCAACGCCTTTCTAAAGAAGTTTCGCTTTGTTCAAGGGAAATCCTTCTGTTAAATCTAGACGCGAAAAAGAGGAAGCGTGGTCTTCATCTTCCTCTTAGTCGTTAAGAACGTTGTCGCCCTTCTTGCCATGGCTCAGCTGGTTGATCCGCTTGTGACTCATGACTCGCTTGGCGCGATTGCGTTCTCGGCTTTCACGGAGCAGATCATTGTAATGCTCTTGACCGAGCGCGTATTCGTTTCCAAACATGTTGTCTCACCTCCTCTTCGTATATAATACTACACCTTACGGAGGCGGACTGCAACGCACTCAGCGCGAACTTATTACTGTTATTCGATTAAGAAAGAGAGAGAGATACACTAGGCTTAACACAATATCTGGTCGCGAGCCATACTCATTACCCTCTGGTAAACCTCCTGTAAAGAAAGGCCAGCGTATTGAGCTGCCGCACGACAGTCCTCGTATTCAGGAGCGATCTTGACAACAGCCCCGTCCAGCATGCCGACTTTGACAGCTATATCGCCCCAAGGCGTCGGGATGCGTTCTATACGGCGATTCAGCGCTGTACGCTCCACCGAACGACGTCGGATACCAAAGGTGGTCGTCTCCCGAAAGAGCAGCGTTTCGAGAACTCCTTGATCTTGTTCGTCACACAGCACGCTGAGAAGAACCCCGGGACGCCCTTTCTTCATGACGATATTCGTCAGAAAAACGTCGCGAGCCCCTTCAGCGAGTAGCTGCGGCACCAAATAGGAATACAGTTCCGGATTCATATCGTCAATGTTTGTCTCAAGCATCAAAAGTGGCTGATTGGTTTTTTTTTACCCAACAGCACCCGCAGTACATTGGTTATCGGCAGATCCTTCTTTCCCAGTCCATAACCGACGGCCTCCACAGAAAACTCCGGCAGCGGAACGAAATCCTTGGCAATCGTCTTCACGATCGCAGCCCCCGTCGGCGTTACCAATTCGCTGCGGATCCCTGTAGAGTAAATCGGTACGCCTCGCAGGATCTCTAACGTAGCCGGTGCCGGCACCGGAATGCGTCCATGGGCACATTGCACGAAACCCGTACCCACATGCAGAGGCGACACGTATATCTCATCCACGTCCAAGAGTTCCAAGCAGATAGCCGTCCCCACAATGTCCACGATGGAATCTATCGCTCCGACTTCATGAAAATGCACGTCTTCTACAGGCTTGTCGTGAATCTTCGCTTCAGCCACAGCTACTTTCTGAAAAACCTCTTTGCTCAGAGCCTTGACACCGTCACTCAAAGAACTGCCATCTATCATGGCCTCGATGGCAAACACGTTGCGATCATGGTGATGTCCTTGCTCATGGCCGTGGCCATGCCCGTGATGCCCGTGATGCCCG
>SLOG01000262.1 GCA_007132635.1 Limnochordia bacterium | reverse complement strand
GCCATCCGGGCTGGCCATTATGGAGGCGACGTCGCTGGCTCCAGACGCTCCGGGACTGGCTGTTATCGTCAACGCCGCCGCGTATTCCCTGACTCCCCAATCCACTGACCTGGAAGGGCTTAGGGAGCGTACAGCTGCGGTCTTGGCTGCGCATGAACTGATGATCACAAAGCCAACGAAGAAGGGACCCCGCCAGCGAGATATTCGCCCGCTCTTATATGAATTGAAGGTGCAGACTGATCAGTCACAGCCCGTCATTCACCTGCTGTGTGCCTGTGGAGCGAGCGGCAATCTCCGCCCTGATCAGCTGCTGCCGTTTTTGAATTTGTCTGGCGAGGATACGGACGTCCATCGTGAGCAGCTCTACCACCGTTCGGAGAGTGGGCTTGTCACTCCCATCGATCGAAAGAAGGGAGATGGTAGGTATGAGCAGTAAAATTGTTGTTTCGTCGCACCTTAACCAGGTCCTTGTAGCCATTATTGAGGATGAACGATTGGCGGAAGTCTATCTGGAGAGTGAACACCATCATCGCACCGTGGGAAACATTTATAATGGGAGAGTTGAAAACGTTCTGCGCGGCATGGATGCTTCGTTTGTCGACATTGGTCTTGAGCGCAATGCCTTTCTGTATGTTGGTGATGTAAAACCGGGCCGAACGCGCAAAACCATCACGCAGCTTGTCCACAAAGGTGATAAACTCCCAGTTCAAGTAGTCAAAGAGCCAGAAGGTACTAAGGGAGCCCGGGTAATAGGGAAGATCACAATCCCAGGTCGCTACCTGGTGCTGCTTCCCATGGAAAACCAGCTTGGCATATCCCGCAAGATAACGAACAGTCAAGAGAGGGCACGGCTTCAGACGATTGCTGATGCTGTGAGGCCGGAGGGAATGGGGCTGATTGTCCGAACAGTCGCGAGCGGCGCATCAGAAAAAGAGCTGCGCCGTGACTGCCGCTATCTTCTGCAGCTTTGGGAAGAGGTCAAAGAGCGCATGGAGAAACAGGAGGCCCCGTCGCTTGTGTATCAGGATCATGATCTGGTGTATCGCATTGTCCGGGACTTGTTGACTGAATCCACCGAAGAGGTTTTGGTGGATGACAAGCGCATTTACAACCGGATGACCAATCTAGTGAAACGGATGCGCATCTCGCCGGCAGTTCCGATACATCTCTACAAAGGACGCACAGCGTTGTTTACCCAGGTGGGTATCGAGAAGGACTTGGAACGCGCAACTAACAGCCGGGTTTGGCTGGACAGCGGCGGCTACTTGATCATCGATCCCACAGAGGCGCTGACATGTATCGACGTTAATACCGGCAAGTATGTGGGTAAGAAAAGCCTGAAGCAGACCGTGGTTAAGACAAACTTAGAGGCGGCCGAGGAAATTGCCCGGCAACTGCGGCTTCGCAATATCGGTGGGATTGTTATCATTGATTTTATCGACATGGAAGAAGACAAAGAGCGCGAGATGGTGGTTGAAACCCTTAAGCGTGCCTTGTCTTTGGATAAGACCAAGAGTCACGTGCTTGGGTTTACCCAACTGGGTCTCGTCGAAATGACAAGGAAGAAATCGAAGACCGTGTTAGCCAATATGCTGGAGACTGACTGTCCCCACTGCAGCGGCACTGGGCGAGTGCCGCTGGACGATGCGGTAGCCTTCACGGCGGCTCAGAAATTGGCCGCCATGGCTCGAGAGCAGGACGTTAAGCGCATCGTTGTTCGGTGCCATCCCGCTGTAGGCGAGCTTCTCAAACCAATAAAACAGCGTATCCGCAAGCCGCTGGAGGTTACCAATGAAGCATCACTGGACCGGGATTATGTGGAGATTGTGCCGCAGGCGGCAATTGACAACCCTGATCGGAAATGATAGAATACCAGGGTACATTGGGTTAGTACGCCACCGCACGAAGCGGGTTGAAAACACAGATGTGTACCTGGCTTTGGCGAGTCCGTGAATGGGGAGGTGTAAGGTATGTTTGCTGTTATTGAGACAGGGGGCAAACAGTACCGGGTGACAGAAGGAGACTCCATCTTAGTGGAGAAGCTAGATGTGGTCCCTGATGAGCAGATAACATTGGACAGGGTACTGCTGGTTAGCAGTGGTGACTCTGTGACTGTTGGTAGACCCACAGTGGATGGAGCTAAGGTTCAAGCGAAAGTCGTCAACCAAGGCAAAGCAAAAAAGATTATTGTCTATAAGTTTAAAGCAAAGAAGAATTACCGGCGAAAGCAGGGCCATCGGCAGCCCTATACGAAATTGCTGATCGAGAAGATTGAAGCGTAATGGTGAAGGTAACGTTTCGCACGACCGCTGGCAGGATTACTGCTTTTTCGGCTGAAGGGCATTCCGGATTCGCCTCGGTTGGGGAAGATATTGTCTGTGCAGGCATTTCGGTGCTTATCCAGACCGCTGTGATCGGACTGTGCGAAGTGGCTTCCATTGGCGTCAGTGTTGTGACTGATGAGGGCTACCTTCACTGCAAGCTTCCGGAGGCCTTGAATGAAGAACAGTGGCATGATGGCCAGATCATCCTGCAGACTCTGCGAAAGGGTCTTGAGGCTGTGGACATTGAGTATGAAGGATTTCTTACCATTAAGGAGGTGTCATAATGCGGATGAACCTGCAGTTGTTTGCTTCGAAAAAAGGCGTCGGGAGCACCAAGAACGGTCGTGATTCCGAATCCAAACGATTGGGTGTTAAACGGCATGATGGGCAGTTTGTCAGCGCGGGCAGCATTTTGGTTCGCCAGCGCGGAACGAAAATCCATCCTGGTGATAACGTAGGTAGAGGCGGCGATGACACGCTGTTTGCTAAGACCGACGGGTATGTAGCTTTCAGGCGTAAGGGTAAGTTTCATAAGGTAGTGAACATCATGTCCGAGGTCACTGCTTAGACTAAACGGTTCTGAGCTTGTCAATCCCTTTTGTACGCACATGTGCAAAGGGGATTTTTTCTAGAATTTGCGGGGGAATCAGGTGAAAACATGTTTTTGGATAAAGCAGCCGTTTTTGTGAAGGCCGGTGATGGCGGTAGTGGAATGGTCGCCTTCCGCCGTGAGAAATATGTCCCCGCTGGCGGGCCAGCTGGCGGCGATGGCGGACGCGGAGGCGATGTCGTTTTCGAAGCAGATCCTAATCTGTCTACGTTAGTCCACTTCCAGCACAAGAAGAAGTTTGCTGCCGAATCGGGTGGGCGGGGTGAATCTGCAAACAAATACGGTAGAGACGGTGCCGACCAAGTGGTCAAAGTGCCGCTCGGGACGGTCGTTCGCCGCCAGGATACTCATGAAGTTCTGGCTGACTTAACGAAGCCTGGGCAGCGGCTGATCGCGGCTAAGGGCGGCCGCGGCGGCCGAGGAAACTCGAAATTTGCTTCGCCGACGCGCCAAGCCCCCACGTTTGCTGAACGCGGCCGAACCGGGCCGAGTTATTGGCTTGAACTCGAACTGAAGTTAATTGCCGATGTCGGCCTAGTAGGATATCCGAATGCAGGCAAATCGACACTGATTTCAGTGGTATCGCGTGCCAGGCCTAAAATCGCGAGCTATCCGTTTACCACGATGGAACCGAATTTGGGTGTTGTCTCCCTCGGCGATGAGAACTCCTTTGTCCTGGCGGATATCCCAGGGATTATTGATGGTGCCCACGAGGGCGTAGGTTTGGGTTTGGATTTTCTGCGGCACATCGAGCGGACTTTGCTGATTCTGCACGTTATTGATGCCGCCGGAGTGGATGGCCGCGATCCCCTTGATGATTACCACCAGATCAACCACGAACTGGAATCGT
This sequence comes from Limnochordia bacterium, assembly GCA_007132635.1. Lineage (GTDB taxonomy): Bacteria > Bacillota > Limnochordia > Darwinibacteriales > SLO01 > SLOG01. Next base: position 2,543 of record SLOG01000262.1, on the reverse strand, counting down.
TCAGCGAGGTTTTGGCTGCACGCCCACAAATCGTTGCGGCCAACAAGCTGGACCTTCCAGAAGCTCAGAAGAATGCTTCCAGGTTGAAGGAAGCAGTAGAAGCGGACGGAAGAGATTTCTGGGCCATATCTGCGGTTTCCCAGCAGGGAGTGGAGGAGCTCATGCGAGGTGTTTTCGAACGTTTGGCCGCAGAACGAGCGGCTCTCCCGCAAGAAGAACCTTCAGAGGACGTCATCGTCTATGAACCGGAACAGACGCGGACGCCTTTGGAAGAGTATACGATTCGCCGTGACAATGAGGCGTTTGTCGTGGAAGGCGCGGGGCTTGAGGGTATGGTTGCTAGACTCGACTTGGGAAATGATGATGCTGTTCGTTATCTGCAAAGAACGTTTGACCGCATTGGTTTGTACGCTAAGCTGCGGAAACAGGGTATCTCGGAAGGGACTGTTGTTCGGGTCGGCGAGCTGGAGTTTGAGTTTGTGGAATGAACTGCTTAGATCGCCGGTGAATGTTATGAGTCGGAGGTGTACTGATGGTTTCCAGCAGGCAGCGGGCCTATCTGCGTTCGCTAGCGCATGATATGGATCCTGTGTTTCAGATTGGGAAAAACGGTGTTACGGCGGAGTTTTTGCGTGAACTGGATGACGCTCTGGAGGCGCGCGAGCTGCTAAAGGTGCGGGTCTTGAAAAACAGTATGGACGAACCAGATGATGCGGCCGAGGAGACAGCCGAGGCCTTGCACGCAGTTTTGGTGCAGAAAATCGGCCGTGTGTTTGTTCTGTATCGGCCGTCGAGTGATGAACCCACTATTGAACTGCCCGAGGGGAGGCCATGACTATGGCGGATGCCGTCAAACTGCATCCAGGTGACTCCGTCGCCGTTGTTCTACGCGACATGTCGGCGGGGGAGACACTATCCGTTGACGGGCAGACGATTACCATACGCGAGAGCATTCCCTACGGACACAAGGTTGCAGTCCGGGCCATGAGGCCGCACCAGCCAGTGATCAAGTACGGTGATCCCATTGGGCACGCGATTGATGTTGTGGCCGTGGGTCAGTGGGTGCATACACACAACGTACGAACTAACTTAGATGGAACTTTGGAATACCGTTATGAAAGGGTTTTACCTCCTTCTCCGGCACCGCTCCCTTCGGACTGGTCCTTCTCAGGGTTTCGCCGAGCCGATGGAAGCGTGGGTGTTCGCAATGAGATCTGGATTTTGCCCACGGTGAACTGCGTCAATCAAATAGGAACCTTGATTGCTCAAAGGGCTTCCAAAATGCTGGGGACTGAGGAGTGGGGCGACGGCATCGATGGTGTATACAGCTTCACGCATCCCTATGGCTGCTCGCAGCTGGGTGAGGACCACAGAAACACGCAGAGAATCTTGGCTGGTCTGGCTCGTCACCCGAATGCAGCCGGAGTGTTGGTACTGAGTTTGGGATGCGAGGACAATAATCTAGCCGACTTTCAACCAATCCTGGGCGACTATGATCCTCAGAGAATGGTCTTTTTAACTGCTCAGGAAGTGGAAGACGAGATCGATGAAGGTGTCAGTCTAGTGATGCAGTTGGCTCGCCGTTATGCGGATGCTGAGAGAGAACCTCTGCCTTTATCCGCCATGAAGATCGGACTGAAATGCGGCGGCAGCGATGGTTTTTCTGGCATCACAGCCAATCCTCTCGTCGGGCGCGTCAGTGATTGGGTGACGGGGGCCGGTGGAACAACGGTCTTGACCGAAGTACCGGAGATGTTTGGCGCTGAGCATCTGCTTATGAACCGTGCTGTCGATGAGGCCGTATTTCACAAGATTGTATCGCTCATCAATGATTTCAAGCAGTACTTCCTAGACCATGATCAGCCAGTCGACGAGAATCCGTCAAAAGGAAACATGACTGGTGGAATTACGACGTTGGAGGACAAATCGTTGGGCTGCACCCAAAAAGGCGGGACCAGTTTCGTTATGGACGTGGTAGACTATGGTGATCCTGTCAGCACTCCTGGCCTGAACTTGCTCAGCAGCCCTGGAAATGACGGTATCGCTGCTACTGCGCTGGCCGCCGCAGGCTGTCAGTTAGTGCTCTTTACCACAGGCCGCGGGACCCCTTTCGGCACCTGCGTGCCCACCGTAAAGATTGCGACGAATCCACGGCTCTACAACCGCAAGCAATCGTGGATGGACTTTAACGCCGGAATCGTTCTGGAAGGTGAGACCTTGGATTTTGCGGCGCGGCAGTTTATGGATTATCTGATGGAGACTGCTTCGGGAAGAATTGCAGCCAAGAACGAGGTGCTCGGTTTCCGAGAACTAGTGATATATAAGAGCGGTGTTACAGTGTAGAAGGAACTTCGACGCTTATGTGGAAGTAGCAATAAACAAGGTTAGACGATAGGAGGAATGACCGTGGGAGAGTTCTTTTCTCAGATTCCTGATATTGCGTATGAAGGGAAAGAGTCAAAAAATCCGTTTGCATTCAAGTACTACAATCCTGACGAGATGGTTGGCAGCCAATCAATGAAAGACCATCTGCGTTTTTCTGT
>SLOG01000431.1 GCA_007132635.1 Limnochordia bacterium | reverse complement strand
GGGTAAATCTGGAGAGCGCTCGTGTTACCGTGCCGACCCACCAAATGGTTCGAGTGCGAGGTGGCGTCGATGTCCCCTTCGGGGTTGAGGGAACGCATACCGTGATCATCATGGTAGAGCCCGATGTCGAAGCCGAAGGTGGTATTGGGTTCCGGCTACGCTACGCTGTGCGCTTGAATATCAACGTGGAGAGGCCAGGTCTGCGGCCCCGAGTAGAGCTTGAGGGTTTTTCGCTAGACGCCGATAGCCAAGGGCGGCCAGAGTTAGGTGTCCTAGTCCGAAACAGCTCATCGCTGCAGTTTGCCGTAGCGGCTGAAGTGACACTGCGCGATGAGGAACGCCGTCTTGTGGAACGTGTACCGCTGCGCCCACAGGTCGCGTGGCGAAGCCAGCGCGATAGTACTCGTGTCTTGCCCGGCGCCGAAGTGCGCTTTTTCGGTCCAGTAGATGAGCCCCTGTTCCCCGGTGAGTACGAAGCGCGGCTGTTTGTACGCTATGCGGAAGGGCAGCAGACTATCGAACGTACTACGTTTACTGTGGCAGAAGGGCAGTTTGAAGACCATGACCGGATCGCCTATCTGCGGATTGAACCCGAAAAGATTGAGGCATCCATGCGCCCCGGTGCAGCTGCGAGCGAAGTCTTGCGGCTAAGCAATCGCATCGGCGAAGATATCATGGTCCGCCTAGAACCACGCGATCTGGGATCGGACTATGCACACTCCCTCTTCCAAAACTTCGATTTTGAGCTACGCGGGGATCAAGAGTTTCGCGTTGAAGGTCGGCGTCAAGCCCGATCCGTTCTCACCATGCGCAGTGAACGCGATATCGGTCCTGGTGGCTATTACGGGTTTCTAGATATCCTGATAGCGACAGCTGATGGTGGGCATGTGGATACACGTACAGTACCGATGCAGGTGTTGGTGGGCGATGGATGGTCCTATACGGCCGAGATCCTCGGCGTCGACTATTCGAAAGACGATGAGGGGTACTTGATCAGTGCCGCGGTGCGAAACCTGAGTAAAGCTCACATTGAGCCTACCGGTCGCCTCTTTGTCAGAGACGAAACGGGACGAACCATACAGACGCTGCCCATTGGCTTACAGGAAGGCGTGGAAAACATCCTGCCGGCTAGAGAAGGTCTCATGGTGGCCAACATTACTGATCTCGAGCTGGGTACCTATCACCTGGAGTTTCAGCTGAACCATGGGAATACGGAGCTCACTCAGCAGGAGTTTACTATCAACTTTGAATAGAGATGCGATCAAAAAGGGAGGGAACGGTGCATGAAACGAGGGGTATTGTGGCTGGCCTTATTGGTAGTGGTCTTGAGTATGAGCGGAGTACTCTTAGCCCAAGAGGAAGAACCCAGGATATCGACGCTGTTTTATGAAGAGGATATCCGGGAAGCGTTAAACGAGTTGGTGCTGCAGACGGGCGTTAACGTCATCTACGATGATACGGTGCGAGGTACGGTGACGCTGGATTTGGATGACGTGCCGTTAGAGCGAGCCCTGCGATTGATCCTGCTGAGTGGCGGCTTTACCTACCGGCAGGTGGAGGACTACTACATCGTGGGTTTGGCAGATCCGCGCAGCGAGATGTTTCGCAACTTGACTGAAACTGAACGGATCCAACTGAGATACCTCACAGCCAGTGAAGCGCGAGGGCTTTTGCCTACGTTCTACGACCGCTACCTGCGTACACCCGGAGAAGGCTACACCATGACTGTGACGGGCCCGCCGGATGTTCTGGAGCGGTTGCGGGCGGATCTCGCAAAGATCGATACGCCGCAGCAGGAGGTGCTCATCAAGGTTCTCGTGACGGAGATTAGTGCGGAAGTCCTGGAAGAGCTGGGAGGCACCTTCTTCAACTGGTCCACCCAAGGGGCTCCGACGGACTCTTCTCCATTGGTCTGCCTAACCCGGGCACCATATCCATTGAGACGGGCTTCTTCGGTGCATTGGAGGCCCGCATCCGGGCGTTAGAGCAGAACGATGAGGCGACAGTGCGGGCGAATCCGCAGATCCGGGTTGTGGACCGGCGCACCGCGAACCTCTTCATGGGCGATACTCGCCATATCATCCTAACGCCTGAAGGGGCGGCTTCTCGCTTGGAGCGAGTGGATGTGGGCGTGACCTTAAACGTTACCCCCCGGATTCTCGGCGACGACCAGATCCATCTGACCATTGCCCCGGAAATCAGCCACGTGACCGACGAGCGGCGGGAAGATTTGGTGGTGCGGCGTAGCGAGATGTCCACCACGCTGTTTCTTGACAGTGGAGAGACGGCTCTCTTGGCCGGTATGACTGTGGAGGACATTTTAAGACAGGAGCGCAAAGTCCCCATTTTAGGCGATATTCCCCTGTTGCGCCTTCTGTTTCGCCAGACCATTGAGAAAGAGAGCGAACGCGAGCTCATGGTCTTTATCACCGCCGAGATTTTGGAAACGAGGCGTCGCTGATGAGGCGTCCTCTGACCTTCCTTCTCGTGCTGGCGTTGGTAGTGGCGCCAGTGCCACTCACCGCGACGCCTGCGCCCGACCCGGTCAGTGTGTTTTTGTATGAAACGGATCGGCGGGAGGCCCTGCAGGAACTGAGCCTGCAGACAGGCATCAACATCCTGGTGGCGCCGGAAGTGAGCGGCGTGGTCACTCTGGACCTGGAGGATGTATCGCTGGAGACGGCTCTGGCGAGGATTCTAGCCGGTTCTGCGTACCAGTTCGCCCCCTACGAGGACGCGTACCTGGTGGGGCACCGCAGTTCTCGTTTGTTTTCCCAGATTGCGCAGACCCGGTTGTTCGAACTGCACTACGTTTCGCCCCGGGTCCTGGCGGAAGATCTGGCCCGCTTTCCAGCCGAAGTGGCTTACCATCAGGAGCGGGGGCTGGTGTCCGTGTCGGCGGTGCCCAGTGTGCTGGCTGACATAGAGGCCTTTGTGGCCGAACGAGATTCCCGCGACAATCCGTACCAGGTGAGCTACGTGCTGGAGGTGCTGGAGATTGCCGAGACTCGGGCTACCGCGGTGGGGCTGAGATCGGCAGCCCTAGAGTTGCCCACGCCGGGGCAAGCGGCGCTGAGTCTGCTCTATGCACCGAACGTCCTATCGCTACTTACTTCGACCATCGTGGCGTCGCTTCAGCTTGAAGCGGTGCAGGAAGACCGGCGGGCCGCCCGGGCATCGACGCCCGAGGTCATTACCACCCTGGATCAGCCGGCTGTGCTACGGGTGGTGCAGGAAGAGTTCGTGCAGCGGCCAGCCCTGGCCCGGAACTACGAGCAGACGCGGGGGTTAGAGATTACTTTGACGCCGCTGAACATTGACCTGGAGACCGACGAGGTACTGACCCAGCTGCGGCTGTCGTCACCGGAACAGGCTGAGGTCAACACGGAGGTGCGCCTTAACCCACGCGGGGGGACCCTGGTGGCGGTGTTGGAGCAGACGTTGGATCAGCGGACCCGGCGGACGCTCTACGGACGTAACGGCCAGGAGCGGCGGTTCTTTGCCGTCTATGCCTCGGCCCGCCCCTTGGGTACGGTCCCGGCGGAGCGGCAGGCGGCTCCTTTTGGTACGTTAAGTGGACTGGACCGCCTCTTTTGGCCTGAGCCTGAGCGGGAGGCAGTCCGGGAGCCGAACCAAGCACTCTTCGCTGCTTCGCCCCATGCCGACGGCCTGCAGGGACGATTGAGTGCCGGGGCTTGGCTGAATGAGCGCATTCGTGTGGACGGCGAGTTGACAGCCGGCGGTGACGAGACGTGGCTCTGGTTTGGTGCGGAAAGCAGCGTTCTGAACTCGGACACCCGGCTCGGAGCTCGCGTGCACTTTGGCGATGCGGGAGGCCGGATATCTGTAGGCGTCAGCGATTGGCTGGAGGCTTCGCCGCATCTCGCCATTTCGGCCGGCCTGCATCCCATTGTTTACAACCTGACCGAAGGGCGGCTGGACGCTCCCTACTGGTGGGTGCAGGCGGAGTTAAGGCAGGACCGTTTTTCGGCACGGCTGCGGGCAGCTAACGAAGGGAGCAAACCGACGTGGCGCGCGGGACTGGGCTACCAGGTGAGCGAAACGATCGATGCCACCGTGTCCTACGAGGACAGCTTCGGCTCCGGTGGCGGCAGGCTGTGGATTGGAGTGCGGGTGCAGTTTTGAGTGATTTGAGTTGAAAAATCTAGGAAGTGGGGTGGCGCTTGTGGCTAAGCGGCTTGTGCGAATTTCTGTGTGGTGTGTCGCGCTTCTGCTGGTGGGTCTTTTTTCAGGATGTCTTGGTGGTGGCCAACTCAAACCAGGAAACTACAGCGTGCAGGGAGAGGTCGTAGATTCAAACGATCAGCCTATACCGGATGTTACGATCGCCTTTGGTAATGGAGATCTGGGCATTGCAGCTTCGCAGAGTGACGGCACGTGGCGAAAAGATGGGCTTGCTGGGAAGGTGACTATCTCTCCGGAGTTCCGCCCGGATTGGGCGTTCATGCCTAAGAGCCGTACAGTATCTGGCCAAGCGACTGGTGTGCGTTTCACTGCATTCGCAAGGCAGTACCAAACAGTCGGACCCTCGGGCTCATCCGTTTCCTCACCAGATGGGCTAGTGACTCTGGTGGTGCCAGCCGGGGCGCTACAGTCCGAGCAAGGGATCTGGATTAACCAAACAATGGTAGACATAGACGGTGCAATGAGTACCGTTTACGAGGTTGGTCCGGAAGAAACCCAGTTCGATTTGGCGGCTAACTTGCATTTTAACCATGCCTCTCTGAATCTGCCTCTAGAATTATCGTTGTCAGAACATGCGATCGCTCAGCTGCTCGAGAACAAGTGGCAGCCGCTTGAGACGGACTTTGACTCTGCGGAGCAAGTGTTTAGTACTTCGATCATGGATCTGGGCGTGTTCGCCGTTACGATTGGAGAGTCCCATCTGGACGAGCCACTAGTTTCCTATAGCATTGCAGGATTTGTCCGCGATGAAAAAGGAGAAGCAGTGCCTGGCGCTTCAGTCCAAGTCAGAAGTGTGGATCTTGATCCCAACAGTGTTTCTACTCTGGAGACAGGTCCGGATGGGCGCTGGGGACCCTTGTCTGCCCAAGGAAGCGTCGTGGTCTCGGCAGCCAAGAAGGACTGGGTGTTTCCGGATGTTTTGGTGTCGGCTGCCCATGAGCAAATCGTTGTATCAGGATTGTATGTGCCGGAACGCATCAAGTTCGAGAGTACTGTGCCTACAGTGATTCCTGCTGGTGCAGATACCGATGTGCGTATTGTCCTGCACGTAGACGTGCCTCCTGCCCAGTTAAGTGATCCTCCATCCTCAGAGTCTGCTGTTAGGGTTTACCAAGAACTTGATGACGGCAGCTGGGAGTTTCTCGGGTTCCTTTTTGACGACGGAGCCGAGAGGCACGGTGACGAACACAAAGGCGACCGCCGTTATTCTAACATCCTTACCATAAATGCTAGTAAGGACGTGAGGCTGAAGGCGGTGGTGTTAACAAAGCACGACGATAGGGTGGAGACAGTGGCGGCCTTGGGGGTCGTGGCTTCCATTGACGGGGGCTTGGCACAGGTTTCGTCTGTCCATCCGTATGCAGCTGAGCTTTTGGCAGCTTATCTAGATGATAATCCTGGCGTCTCATCAGAGCAAGCTCTTCAAGAAGTCGCACGGGATGTTGAGGAGCGGCTGGAAGTCTCCAGAATAGTCTTGCACCACAATGTGTTGGAGATCCACTATGTCTCGGAGTATACCAGTTTCTTTCACGTTGTTGAGGAGTCTCCAGAAGGAGGAATGATACGAGGCGGCAGCCACGATCGAAGTGAGAATTCCTTGCCTTTGACGCAGCAAACTACCGGTGACACAGTGGTTTTCGCGAGTGGTGGCTCTGATGAAGCTCAGCGAGCCTTTATCGGAAGCCGCGGAGTTCTTATCTGGGCGCCTAAGGCTAGCGATTTCGGTCCTTGGGACGAGACCCCGGCGATCTTGGATTTGTTGGCAGAAAGCCCACTGGGGTTCGACTACGCAGTTTACCAAGACAGTGAGGCCACAGTAGCATCCTTAACTCGAATCACGGAGTACGGGTTTGTTGTTCTGGCTTCCCATGGTCTGCAAGGCCGTTGGCTGGTCACCGGTGAAACCGTGTCTGGTGAGGATCTTCATCGTTTGGAACTGTCCAGCGGACAGATGGGAATATGGCAAAGTTTTGTTTATTCCGGAGACTCGGATGTCTATGCCAAAGAGGCCGTCTATGCTGTGAACGAGAAGTGGTTTGCAGCTTCTCTAAGCGGGGGCTTTACAAACACGGTCATTGTCAACAATTCGTGCGAGAGTCTAGGTGCGGATGGGCTTTGGCGAGTGTT
>SLOG01000191.1 GCA_007132635.1 Limnochordia bacterium | reverse complement strand
CGATGGTAACAACACCGAAGATAACGAACAGGCTCTGCCACAGTCTTTGGAGGACAAACCGCTTCATCGCAAATCCCTCTTCCTATGGATAGACAGTCTTTTAACGCAGTTGAGCGTGGTACATCCAGAGACGCTCGTCCGAGCGCGGCTGCCAGTCGAGTTGACTCGATAGGCCGTACACATCGACCTGCTGGTGAAGATAAACCCACGGAGCCTCTTCAGCAAGCAGATGTGACAGTTCTGAGTAAATGGCTTGGCGTTCTTCGGCATCTACGGTCGTGCGGCCTCGATCAATGAGCGCGTCCACCTCCGCGTTGGAGAAGTAGCTGAGGGGGTTGCCAGAGTAGAGGAGAGGGCCGAAGGTACCTTCAGCGTCCACGGTCGCGCCGCCCCAGCCGAGGAGGTATAGATCACTCAGTTTGCGTTCGTTGATGTGATTAACATAGACGCCCCATTCCATGACATCGTAGGTGACTGTCAGGCCGATATTCCGCAGCATGCCGACAATAGCCTCGCCAACTTCGCGATCCATGGCATAGCGTCCGTCGGGGATCATCATGTGGAGCGGGAATCCGTCCGGATATCCGGCATCGGCCATGAGCTCCTGGGCACGCTCGGGGTCATAGGGGAAAGGCTCGATACTCGGATCGTAACCAAAGTGGAAATTGGACAGGCCGCCTGGTGCGAGCGGTTGACCCAAACCTTCTAGAATAGCCTCGATCAGGATCTCGCGATTTAGGGCATAATTGAGCGCCCGTCGAACTCGGCTGTCTTGAAGCGGTCCTTCCGGTTCGGTGTTGATCCCCAGGAAGATGACTCGTACGCTGGGAACGCTCTCGATGCGTGCGTTCGGCGAATTCTCGACCGTCGAGATCTGATGGGGTGGAACGTTGACGATAATATCCACGTTTCCTGTGCTCAACTCAGCGATACGAGTGCTGGATTCGGGAATCGGCCGGAATATAATGCGTTCGACGCCAGCAGGTCCACGCCAGTGGTCTTCGCAGCGTTCGAGAACGACACGTTCGTCCCGCACCCATTCTGCCAGGCGGTACGGACCCGTACCAATAGGATTACTGGCCAGGTAGTCCATGCTGTGTGCTTCCATGTGGTGCTGGGCAAAGATCTGCGTCATGGATAAGCGGGCCAGCATCAGAGGATGGGGTTCATACGTGACCATCCGCACCGTGTGGTCATCGAGAACCTCAATGCTTTCGATCAAAACATGGTAGGGTCGGTACTGCGATCCCACGCTTTCGTCCAAAATGAAATCGAGCGTGTACTTAACGTCTGCGGCCGTAAACGGTTGACCGTCATGCCAAGTCACATCATCCCGTAGATGGAAATCCCACGTCACTTCGTCGGGGGTTTCCCAGCTTTTGGCTAACGCAGGGATGATGTTGAGGTTTTCATCCCGCCATACCAGTGTATCGAAGATGTGTTCCAGCACATTGTTCGTCGAAGTGATCGACTGCATGTTCGGGATCATGGTCGTTGCGTCGACACCCTGGGCAATCACGATCTCATCCGCGGCCCACGCCGAACCGCCTGCCATAAGCACGGTCATTAGTACCAAAACAGTGATTCCTAACAGCCATCGATTTCTCTGCATTGATTTTGCCTCCTTGGTGATAGTCTAAGATGGTCTTTGTGCCGTGCGAGATTCGTTTCTCGCTAGAAACATATTCGGCAAAAACGAAATACCTCCTTCTTTTTCATCTTTATTGTGTTTACCGGATTTTGGAAAGCCAGGGCTGCGAGATATCATTCGTGGTAAGGTTTCCCTTGAAGCCATCGGAGCTCGGTGGTATAATTTGATAAAGATTCACGATCCTAATATGTACCAAGACAGGAGTATGCCATGCGCCGTCACATTCAAAAAAAGATCTACCATGTTGAGGTTTTGCCGCCGAAGCAGGACACAGAGAAACTAGAGGCTGACTTAGAAAGATTTGCGAACAAGTATAACCGCGTTCTGGATAATGGTTACTGTGCATGCATCACCGATAACGCCATGGGTCTGCTGGCCTTTCAGGGAACGGAGCTGATTGAAGAACTGAGTCTTCCCGTTAAGCCTGAACAGGTCATGATCCACCTTAACACGTTTCACACGAAAGTTGAACTGGACATCATTTTGAATACGTGCCAATCCATGGGCATCCAGTACCTTTTGGCAATCACCGGAGATGGCTCGGATCGTCTTCCCAAACTGCAGCCCGCCGATGTCGGTGCTGAAGACGTGGAGTCGGTGACCTCGGTTGAGCTCATGCGGTATATTGGACGCGAGTATTCTGATGTTTTTACAATGGGGGTCGCGTTTAACCCCTACGAGCCCGCGGACCATGAATTTGCCAAACTCGACCGGAAACTGGACGCTGGGGCAGAGTTTATCATTACACAGCCGATCATTGAAAAGAACGCGGTTGTTGACAAGCTGCTGGCTGATTATCCGGATATTCCTGTTGTCCTGGAGGCATGGATGAGCAAGAAACTGCACCTTTTGTCGGATGCGGTCGGCTACGAGATTCCTGAAGACACTGCGTATGATCCGATGGCAACTCTCGAGATGCTTCACCGGACCTATCCTCAGTGCGGCATGTATTTGTCGCTCCTGGGCTTCAAGACGCAGTTTGACAAGATCACTGACACGTGGGTATCGTAAGACTGCCCTGGAGGAGGACATATGAAAATAGTCGTATGCATCAAGCAGGTACCGGCTACAAATGATGCCAAAATCGATCCGGAAACAAAACGCATCATTCGAGAAGGATTAAAGGCCATTCTGAACCCTTTTGACACGTACGCGCTGGAAGAAGCCATACAACTGCGGGATCAATTCGGCGGGGAGGTCATCGCTTTGTCCATGGGCCCGCCCAAGGCTGAAGCGGTCTTGCGGGAAGCCATCTCCTTAGGAGTGGATAGCGCCATCCTTCTGAGTGATAGAGCTTACGGTGGATCGGACACATGGGCTACCAGCTACGCGCTTTCCCGGGCCATCGATACTATCGGCGGTGTTGATCTAGTACTATGTGGCAAGCAAGCAGTTGACGGCGACACAGCCCAGGTTGGGCCAGGCATTGCTGCCCACCTGGATTGGATGCAGGCGACCTACGTGATGGCTGTGGATGAAGTGCAGGACGCGGGCATGACGGTCAAGCGTATGCATGAAGATGGTTACGATGTCTGCGAAGTGCCGTTTCCAGCGGTCATGACAGTGGTAAAGGGCATCAACACCCCTCGTGTGCCTACACTGAAAGGCCGGCTAGCATCCTTGAAGATCGACATTCCCGTATGGAAGCCAGCAGACATTGGCGCCGATGTTGAGCGGTTAGGGCTGGACGGTTCGCCGACTCGAGTGGTTAAGACCCAGCCGCCGCCGCCTCGCTCCTCGTCGACGAAACGAATTGAAGGCTCGCCAGAAGAGTGTGCAAACGCTCTGCTGCACGAGCTGCGCCTCCGGAGCATAGTCTAGGGATCGAAGGAGAATGCTATGATTACCTTAACGGATATAGAACGATCTGCGTATAAGAACGTGTGGGTGGTTGCGGAAGTCCTTGCGGGGAATATCGAAGCGGTGACCCACGAGCTTCTGGGCGCTGCCCGTGAGCTGGCTGATGCTCGAGGTAGTGAGGTTTGGGCCGTGGTCATGGGATCGGGCGTGACCGAACAGGCCGGATCGTTGGCGGCTTTTGGTGCTGATCGCGTAGTGGTTGTCGATGATCCCCAACTGACAGATTTTGTCGATGAAGTTGAGGCTGAGGTTCTGGTGCGTTTGATAGAGAAGCACAAGCCAGAGATTCTTATCTGCGGTGCTACCACTCGAGGACGTGCTCTGATTCCGAGAGTGGCCGTCATCACGAACTGCGGTCTGACCGCCGACTGTACGGGTTTGGCCATAGATTCGGACACAGGGGATCTTTTGCAGACTCGTCCTGCCTTCGGGGGCAATATCATGGCCACGATTCGATGCTCCAACCACCGGCCCCAGATGGCCACGGTGCGGCCTCGCGTCATGGCAGCTCCGGACGCTCAGGAGGGTAGGCAGGCAGAGATCATCACAGAACCGCTTAATCAGAACGATACTCGTCAGCTGAAGAAGATCCTTGAGGTCTTCCATAGTGATGAAACGGCGGTGAATCTGGCCGATGCAGATGTCATTGTCGCTGGCGGCCGCGGCGTTAAAGGGCGCGAAGGGTTTGATCTGCTTCGCCAGTTAGCGGCGCGGTTAGGCGGTGCGGTGGGTGCCAGCCGTGCTGCTGTTGATGCGGGTTGGATCCCCTATGCTCATCAGGTGGGACAAACAGGGCAGACGGTGCAGACGAAGGTCTATATTGCCTGCGGCATCTCCGGACAGATACAGCATTTGGTTGGTATGCAGTCTTCGGATCTCATCATCGCCATCGATAAGGACCCCGATACGCCTCTTATGCAAATGGCGGATGTGGCTGTTGTAGGGGACCTTTTTGAGATTGTTCCAGAACTCATTAGAGCCATACCCAAACTATGAGTCATTGACCCCATTTCTGAAGGCAGGGGCATCTCGCGGCGTTTGGTGAAGTGGCCAAGCACTCTCGAACACGAGAAACGCAAAAGCCCTTTTGGCGTCCGGTATGCGGGCGCCTTTAGTGCGTGGAGATTCAAGCAAGAAAAAAAGGAATGGGGACGACGGGTGTGGAACAATAAGGAATGTCCATCGCTGCAAACTATACCTTGAGGAGGATACGATTTGATCTTAAAACGCGGTTTACTGGTAGTGGTATGTGTTCTGTTGAGTGTTGTTCTGTTTGGGGGAGTTGGCTTGGCTCAAGAGACTTGGGTCATTGGTACATCTGCCGACTACCCTCCTTTTGAAAGCGTCGATGAATCCGGAGAGTTCGTCGGATTCGACATGGACTTGATCCGTGAGATCGGTGCACGTCTAGGGAGGACAGTGGAGATCCAGGATATGGATTTCGGTGCCCTGATAGCGGCTTTGGAGCGCGGACGAGTTAACGCTGTCATCGCGAGCATGAGCCCTACACCGGAGAGGCGCGAGCGCGTGGATTTCACGGATTCCTATTATCAGTCTCGCCAAGGGATCCTGGTTCATCCTGACAGCGATGTAGAAATCCACAGCTTGGATGACTTTATGCAGTATGATTTTGCTGTCCAAACTGGCACTACTATGGATGATTGGGCGACCAATCGAGTGGAAGAAGGGCTTATCGAGCCGGGGCAGATTAACCGTTATGGCGACGTGACAGTTGCGGGTTTGGACCTTCGCAACCAGCGGGTAGAGGCGTTTATGCTGGATTTGGCTGTTGCCTACTCCTTGGCTGCGGACCTTGGGTTAGAGGTTGCGATAGAGGTATCCATTGAGGAAGCTGGCAATCCAGGTATTCTGCTGCCTAAAGGATCGGATGATGAGGTCGCGTTGATTAACTCTGTTTTGGCGGACCTGCGAGAAGAAGGTTTCATCGACGAGCTGATCGATACGTGGCTGCGAGGTGTCTACCAAGACTAACATATTCGGCGGGTGAGTGAATGTTTGCTCGCCCGCCTGCCACAGTGGGTGATAGGATGTTTTTCAGCGATCGGGCTTTCGAAGTCTACCGAGCGGTCCCCTATTTTCTTGAGGGAGTAGGTGTGACCCTATCGGTGACCTTCCTGGCGCTTTTTTTGGGTGGTTTTATTGGTCTGGCGGCGGCTCTCTGCCGGGTGTATGGGCCGTGGCCTGTGCGAGGCTCGGCTGCCTTTTACAGCCGCACGATTCGCAGTTTGCCGCTCTTGGTGATCCTTTTCTTCCTGTATTTTCTTGGGTCCGACTTCTTTGATCTTTCGGTCTACATATCGATGGTTTTGGCGCTCAGCATACATTCGAGTGCGTATCAAGAGGGTATATTCCGGGCTGGGATTCAGTCGATCGAGCGGGGCCAAAGTGAAGCGGCCCGTGCCTTGGGGATGACGGGGCCGCAGGGAGTTTTGACAGTCGTACTGCCACAGGCGCTGAGACGGGCGCTCCCCTACTGGTCCAATGAAGCAGCCATAGTTCTTAAAGACTCATCTCTTGCCTATGTATTGGGATTGGCTGAACTGATGCGGCGCGGGCAGTACGTCGTCGCTCGCACTCACCAGGCGCTACTGACGTACCTAATAATCGGCCTGATTTATTTCCTGCTGACGCTTTTGTTTACCCGTACCCTATCGCTGGTGGAAAAACGAGTGAGAATTCCAAACTAGGAAGGCGTTGATTTTCTCCGCTTTTCCACGGACGAGGGCATCACAGCACCTCGTTTACCTGGTATTTAAGGTAAACGAGGTGAACCGGCACTCGTCAAAATCGAGAAAATCAACTGCCTTCTAGCAGACCT
>SLOG01000142.1 GCA_007132635.1 Limnochordia bacterium | reverse complement strand
CTGTTGTACAGCCAACATGCACCAAGGCTGGCCCAAGTTTGCCTCCCATCTCTGGATGGAGGGTGATGGCGGTTTGGCCGCCGTGGCCTACGCTCCGTGCCGCGTGGACGTCGGTCTGCCTGTAGGGCATGTGGTGGTGGTCGAAGAGACGGACTATCCGTTTGACGAGACGGTCACGCTGCGGTTCGAACGGGCACCGGGCACGGCGTTTCCGCTGCAGCTGCGAATTCCTCAGTGGGCCCGGGGTGCGGCGGTGGTACTACCGGACGGAACGACGGTATCGCCGCAACCAGGTACTTTTTACCGCATCGATCGCACGTGGCAGTCAGGGGATGTGGTGACATTGACGCTGCCCATGGCGGTACGGGCGGAGCGGCGGTACCACGGTTCGGTCTCGCTGCTGCGAGGTCCGTTGGTGTATGCGCTGCCGGTGCCGGAAAGGTGGCAGCTGGTTCGAGGCAAAGCCCCCTATGGAGACTACGAAGTGCATCCCACCGGATTATGGAACTACGGTCTGCGGATCGACCCGAAAGATTTGGGCGCAGGGATACGGGTGGAGCGGTGCGGCCGGCCAGAGTCACCCTTCCGGCCCGACGGAGCCCCGGTAGCCCTGCGGGTTTCGGGACGCTTGGTGCGGGAGTGGCACCTGACAGATAACTGGGCGGGATCGCTGCCCCACAGCCCCACGCAATCGGCGGAACCCCTGGAATCACTTAGGCTAATACCCTACGGATGTACAAACCTGCGGGTGGCAGAGTTTCCCTTGTTGGTGGATTAGCACTCGCCGCGAAGACGCGGAGAAAGGAGTCGCACCATGAACGACAACAGCAAACGTTTGCTGGATGTCCAGGGCCTCAAGACGTATTTCCAAACTGAACAGGGAACCGTCCGTGCCGTGGATGATATGTCGTTTTGGGTCGCTCCCGGGCGGACTCTGGGCATTGTCGGCGAGAGTGGCTGCGGCAAGAGCATTACGGCCTTGTCTATTATGCATATGGTGCCGCAGCCAAGGGGGCGGATTGTGGGTGGTTCGATTACCTACTATGGTCGTGAGGAAGGCCCGGTAGAGATCACGGCGCTGAAGCCTCACGGCCCGGCCATGCGGGAGTTGCGAGGCCGCCACATGGCGATGATCTTTCAGGAACCGATGACTTCCCTCACCCCCGTGTACACCATTGGGCAGCAGATTATGGAGGCGGTGGTGCATCACGAGGGTCTGGACAAACAGGCGGGCAAAGAACGAGCCGTAGCCATGCTGGAAAAGGTCGGCATTTCGGCTCCCCGCCAACGGGTGGATGAGTATCCGTACCAATTGAGTGGCGGCATGCGGCAGCGGGCGATGATCGCCATGGCGCTCTCTTGCAGTCCGCAGCTGCTGCTGGCCGACGAACCGACAACGGCCTTGGATGTGACGATTCAGGCGCAGATCATCGATTTGCTCTTGGACCTGCAGCAAGATTTGGGGATGGCTATCATCCTGATCACCCACGATTTGGGGGTTATCGGGGAGATGGCTGAACGGGTCCTAGTCATGTATATGGGCAAGGTGGTCGAATTCGGCAGTGCTGATGCCGTGTTCTACCGGGCGAAGCATCCCTATACCGTGGGGTTGTTGGCCTCCATCCCCCAGATCGGCGAGGACAAGCGGCTGGTGTCCATCGAAGGATCTGTCCCGAGTCCCTACAACTTGCCCCGGGGCTGTTATTTCCACACGCGCTGTCCGCATGTGATGCCGCGCTGCCGGGAGGACGAACCACCTTCCTTTGCAGTTGGCGAAGGTCACGAAGCGAAATGCTGGCTGTTTGCTGAGAAGGAGGGGGAAGTCCATGCACCCGTCTCCAACTGAGACTCCTCTGCTCTTGGACGTAACAGGGCTCAAGAAGCATTTCCCGATTAAGAAAGGCGTGCTGCGGCGTGTCGTGGGCCACGTCCGAGCGGTGGATGGCATGGACTTTTACCTGCGGGACGGTGAGACGCTAGGTGTGGTTGGGGAGAGCGGCTGCGGCAAGACGACAGCCGGCCGCTGCGTTATCGGGCTGCTGGAGCCGACAGACGGACAGGTTCGGTTTCGCATGAACGGTGAGATGCGGGATACTACGGTGCTGCCCTTTCGAGAACGCAAGCAGTTCAGCCGGCATGTGCAGATGATCTTTCAGGATCCCTTTTCTTCCCTGAGTCCGCGCATGAATGTGCGGGCCATCGTGACCGAACCGCTCAAGGTACACCGCATTGGTACACCGCAGGAACGCACCGAACGGGCAGCAGACGTTTTGGCTACGGTCAAACTGGATCGTCGGGTCATGGAGCGCTACCCGAATGAGTTCAGCGGGGGGCAGCGGCAGCGGATTGCCGTGGCGCGGAGCTTAGTGTTTAACCCTGAACTCATCATCTGTGACGAGGCTGTGTCGGCGCTGGATGTATCGGTGCAGGCGCAGGTGATCAACTTGCTTATCGACCTGCGGGCCGAATTGGATCTCACCTACTTGTTTATCGCCCATGATCTGAGCGTGGTAGAACACATCAGCCACCGAGTGCTGGTCATGTACCTGGGTAAGGCGGTGGAAACAGCGGGCAAACGGGATATTTTTCAGACACCAAAGCACCCCTACACAGCGGCACTCTTGTCCGCCATTCCTGCGGCCGACCCGCAGCGAGAACGGAGCCGGATTCACTTGGAAGGATCCGTCCCGGATCCGTCGCAGCCCCCTCCGGGATGCAGCTTTCATCCTCGATGCGAGTATGCTGAGACACGCTGCCGGGAGATAGAGCCGATGCTGGAACCGGTGGACGGTGAGAGTGATCGTTGGGTCGCCTGTCACCGGGCGGCAGAACTGACCCTCGAAGGCTACAGTCGCGAAAGGAGGTGAGCACTGCGGGCGAAGAGCATAGTGTCTGTGAACTGCGAGTGTGTTGTGTACCATGTAAAAGGGAGGCTCTAAGAAATGTTTGCGAAACGATACTGGATTGTGTTGGTCGTCGCGTTGGCATTGTCTGTAATCCCGGCAGGAGCTGTTCTGGCTTTCGGCGAAGCGCCGAGCTTGGCGGAGCGGGTGGCCGCCGGCGAACTAGCACCTGTCGAGGAGCGTCTTCCGGCCGAACCCTTGGTCATCACACCGCATGAAGCCATCGGTACCTACGGCGGTACCATGTATACGGTGGCGGAGAATCTGCGGGGATTTGGAACCGATCTGCATGTCATCGGTTTCGAACCACCACTCTCCATCACGCGGGACGGTCTCGGTGTGCGGCCGAACGTGTTGAAGGACTATGAAACCGAGGATTACCAGACGTGGACGCTGTACTTCCGCGAGGGAATGCGCTGGTCGGATGGGGCGCCTTTCACTGCGGACGACATGATGTTCTGGTGGGAGGATGAAGTTCAGAATCCCGAGATCACGGAAGTCGTGTATATCCGGGAATTTCAGGGAGCGACCATCGAGAAAATCGATGATTATACGGTGGTGATGACCCTGTCCCGGCCGTTCCCGATGTTTGAGTACACCCTGGCTACCCAATGGGGGTACCTGGGTATGTGGTGGCGGCCGAAACACTACCTGCAGCAGTACCATCCGAGCTATCGCGACGAGGCGGAGCTCCATGCGTTAGCTGCAGAGGAAGGCTACGACACGGTGCGGGAACTGTACCGGGCCATGGCGGGCTGGTCGGCCAAGCCTATCCGAGTAGAAACGCCTGCTATTACGGCTTTCGTTCCAGTAGAACAGCGGCTCGAAACTTGGGTGTGGGAGCGCAACCCCTACTATTTCAAGGTCGATGCTGCGAATAACCAGCTGCCGTATATCGACAGTCACGTGGTGCGGGAGATCCGCGATGCGGAGACGATCCAGGCGCAGATCGTGAGCGGCCAGGTGGACGTGGAGGTATGGCATACCACCCTCGAGAACTTTGCCCTGTACCGGGCGAATGAAGAGGACGGCGAGTATAACACGCTGATGTGGCAGAACGATCGCGGTGCCGACGTCATGCTCCTGCCGAACCAGACCTACGAAGACGAGGTTTTGGCTGAGGTTTTCCGGGATAAGCGCTTTCGGCAGGCTTTGTCCTTGGCTATCGATCGCGACGAGATCAACGAGATGCTGTACTTTGGCCTCGCAACGCCGCGGCAATATACGCTGCATCCGGACAGTCAGTTTTTCCAGCCGGAGTGGGCCGAGGCTTTTGCGGACTATGATCCGGACCAGGCGAACGCGCTGCTGGATGACATGGGCCTGACAGAACGCGACGGAGCGGGCTACCGGTTACGGCCCGATGGCCAGCGGTTGGCTTTTGCCGCTGAGTACTGGCCGTCAGAACCGCAGACTAAGACACCTATCATGGAACTGGTGAAAGATCACTGGGCGGAGCTGGGAATTGACTTGGCTCTGCAGCCGCAGGATCGCAGCCTGAATGCGCAGCGGGCTAGTGCCAACCAGATCGCTATGAACCTGTGGCACGGCGGAGGTGCCATTGACATTGATTGGCAGATTAACAGCCGTCCTCCTCTGCCGGCTGGTTCCATTACGTGGGGTCTTGGCTACAATGACTGGATGGATACGGATGGCGAAGATGGTGTCGAACCCCCGCCGGAGGTCGAACGTCTTTACGAGCTGGCGGACGAGTTGTCCCGGGAAATCGATCCGGAACGCCGCTTGGAGATTGGTACGGAGATGTGGCAGATGCAGGCGGATCACGTGTTCCATATCGGGACTGTGGGCATGGCTCCCTACCCGATTATTGTGAACAAGGACCTGCGCAACATTCCAGAGGAAGGTCTCTGGAGTTCGCTCTGGCTGCATCGCTACAATCCGGAACACTTCTTCTTTGATCGGTAGATGCAGGCGGTGATGTATAGGCTGCCAGGAGACGGCTCCCCGGTTCCTTCGAATCGGGGAGCGGCCTGGCTTCGCTGGGAGGGATTGCCTTGCTCACCTATGTTGCACGGCGGTGCCTGTTCATGGTGCCGACGCTGTTGGTCATCTCCTTCTTGACCTTTGTCATCATTGAGCTCCCGCCGGGGGACTATGTGACGAGCTATGTGCAGTCCCTAGAAGCACGCGGCATGGAGATCAGTCGTCAGCAGGTGGAGCTGCTGCGGATGCGCTATGGCTTAGATCTGCCTTTTCACCAGCGATACGTGAAATGGCTAAGCAACCTGGTGCAGGGTGATATGGGTCATTCCTTTACCTATGGCGAGCCGGTCAGGAAGCTGATCGCGGAGCGTCTGCCCATGACGATGGTCATCAGTGTGTCCACCATTTTCTTTACGTGGATCGTGGCGATTCCCATTTCTATCTACAGTGCCGTGAAGAAGTATACGCTCGGGGACTACGTGTTCACCTTTGCTGGGTTCATCGGGCTGTCGATTCCGAATTTCTTTTTGGCTATCATTCTTATGTACATCGGCTATCGGTACTTTGGCGTCAGTATGGGCGGTTTGTTTTCCCGGGAGTACCTTTTGGCTCCCTGGAGTTGGGGGCGGTTTGTCGACTTGCTTTCTCACCTTTGGGTGCCAATAGTCGTCATCGGAACGGCGGGTACGGCCGGGATGATCCGGGTGCTGCGGGCGACGCTCTTGGATGAGCTGGGGCGGGATTACGTGCGGACGGCTCGTTCTAAGGGAATCAAAGAGATTCAAGTGCTCATCCGGCATCCGCTGCGGGTGGCCATTAACCCGCTGATCAGCACGATTGGGTGGCTGCTGCCTACGGTGATCTCCGGCGAGGTTATTACGTCTCAGGTGCTGTCCCTGCCGACCACGGGGCCGCTGCTCCTGGGGGCCCTTCTGAACCAGGATATGTACTTGGCGGGGAGCTTCGTGATGCTGCTGAGTTTTCTTACGGTGATCGGCACCCTGATCTCGGATCTGGCTCTGGCTTTGGTCGATCCGCGGATCCGCTATACGTAAGAAGCTCAGAAAGAGCGGCGTTGATTGGGGGGATGGGCGATGGCACACGAGACAATTAGGGAAGCGTTATATGCCGAAGGGCAGGAACCACCGGTCCTTTCCCAATGGCAGCTGATCCGGCGGCGGTTTGTGCGCCACCGTGTGGCGGTGGGGGCTTTGGTGGTGCTGGTCTTGTTCTACTTGGTGGCTTTTTTCGCGCCGGTGATCAGTCCCTACCAGCCGTACCAGCGGTTCCGGCAGTATCAGTATGCTCCTCCTCAGCGCATCTATTTTCGGGATGAGGCGGGGTTCAGCTGGCGGCCTTTCTTCTACAAGCAGGTGCAGACCCTGGATATGAGTACGCTGGAGCGCACCTACGAAGAGGACCGCAGTGAGCGGCACTACCTGTACTTTTTCGTGCGCGGTGCCGAGTATCGGTTTTTGGGGTTAATTCCCTGGGATATCCATCTGTTTGGCAGCCGGGACGGGACACCTATCTTCCTCATGGGAGCCGACGGTATGGGGCGGTG
>SLOG01000145.1 GCA_007132635.1 Limnochordia bacterium | reverse complement strand
TCACTTCTGGATACCCGTTTCGCAGCCCCCGATGATGATCCACCTTGGCATAGTCCAAATCCTGAAATGGGAAATCCTTGAGCGACTGGATGGCTTCGGTCACAGACACCTGTCCAGACTGCACGCTATGCAGAAGAGCTTCCAACGATTCACTACCCATGGCTCTCATCCCTTATTGTCTCAGCTAGTTGTTGGTTCATGCGCCCCATCTGATACCCTCCCAAGTCCAGAGTCACGTAAGAGAAACCCAAGGCTTCCAAATGCTCAGTAATCGCACCCATCAAATCCTGATTCACTAACCATTTTGCCTCATTCGCAAGCAATTCGATCCGAGCAATGGTCCCATGGCAACGGACTCGCAGCTGGGTAAAGCCCAGATCCTGCAGATAGTTCTCTGCCTGTTCCACGCGGCGGAGGCCTGTGTCCGTCAATTCTTCATCGTAAGGAAAACGCGTGGCCAAACAGGCCATGGCCGGCTTCTCCCAGGTGGGAAGGCCCAGCATTTTCGAGGCCGCCCGAATGTCTGCTTTCGTCATCTCCGCCTCCTGCAGAGGACTGAGCACGCCCAACTCCCGCAGGGCCCGCATCCCGGGACGATAGTCTCCACGGTCATCCACATTCGAACCATCGGCAACCCAACGAATGCCATGCCGCTCGGCCTCGGCTTGGATCCGCAGAAATACTGACCGCTTGCAGTGGTAACAGCGGTCACTACGGTTAAAGCGCAGTTCCTGAGGAGCGAGTTCATCCACTGAGAGTACGATGTGGCGAATTCCTATATCCACAGCCAGGGAGCGAGCTTCGGCAATCTCCCGCTGCGAGTGCATAGGCGCAGCTATTGTGACGGCCAATGCCTGACTGGAAAGAGCCTCTTGTGCCACTTTCGCCAACAATGTGCTGTCAACCCCGCCCGAAAACGCAACGCAGAGACTGCCCAACTGACGTAAGCTCTGGCGGAGTTGTGCAAGTTTCTGTCCCATGTCCAAGCCTATCCATCCTTTCCTCCTGCCGATAGGCGGCTGCGCCGACTCAGCACACGCGGCAGGCCAAAGCCCAAACCCAGCAGCACGAAGACGCCGACCACCGAACGCACCCAACGGTTGATCTCACCAGTCTCTGTTCCCAGCTCTAATACAGCTCGATGGCCTAGACCATCGGTCGCCACAACATAGACTGCAGCATCATCGGATAACACCCAACAGCCAGCCTCGTCGCTGAATCCTTGATCTACCAGAACATCCGATGCATTATAGGCGTACAGCCGCGCCAGCGATGCCGTCGTTCCGTCGTCGTAGACGGCACAAATCTTCTCGCCTTCTTGTTGCAGCAGCATTCGATGGGCTTGACCTGGCAGGCTGACCAAAGAGAGCAAAACGATCACACAGAGACTACCGATTTTTACTGGCATCAATGATATCACCTGCCTTCGCTCTTTGCAAGCCGCTCACAACGAGGCCTATTAAGAGGCCTTCCAGAGCGATTACAGGGCCGTGAGCGACTAACACCGTGGCAGCAGCCGCTGCGGGGAAGTCTGCCAGCAGCAGAGTGCCGGAAAAGGCTCCCACCTTGACGACCGCCGATACCCAACCGGCAGCAAAAGGAGCCCACCGCAGCCCCAAACCGCGAAATCGGGCAAACGCGTAGGCACCAGCTAGCGCCCCTAGGCCCATGTGCAGAGTGTTCAAGCCCCAAACCGCCAAGCCTCCATGGCGAAAGAAAACAAACTGGAATAATACCGCCACTGCGACACTGAGGAAACTTCGCCTGCCAAGCAGAATGCCTGCCAGCCCCACTAGAGTGAAGTGTACGGATGTACCCATAAGAGGGATGTGAAACAACGAGCCCACGAATAGCGCGCTGGTTACCATAGAGAGACGCGGCAGTTCGTCTGCGCGAAGAGAGCGAGCGGCCCAAACGGTTAGTATAGCAGAAACGGTGAGGCCGGCACCGGCCAACGGTGCCGACACAAGACCATCAGGTAGGTGCAAAGCCTTGACCTCCCTGCTCTCACAAATTCAGATACAAAACAGCGGTATAACCCTCAAGATCATAATCCTCTTCACCCACTGCCGGAGTCTCGTGGCTGGCAGCAATAAGCTGTGCGCCGTCGACAACAGTCAGCAGCACCTCACCAGCGTCGTCAGTCAATACTGTATCCTGGATGCCTTCGACATTGACGTGGGTCACAACGGCGCCCACCAACGGGGATCCCTCAAACAGGATCCGTACGGGCAGGACGTCACCGTCGTCAAGTGAGTGCGGATGGGCCAGCGGCACGACCTCTAGGAGGGTACCCACAGGCTTCTCCCAAGCAGCATCGTCGGTATAGCCAACTCGGAGCAAATGTTTGGCGCTGAAATGACCGAGAGTCCTTTGGTAGACCGATGGAGGCCTGACTGTGTACAGCCAATAATCGCCTGGTCCCGACAGTTGCAAGGTCACCGCCTGGTAATTCTCACGGTCGAAAGCTTTTAGGACCTCTCGCCTACCATCCGGCCTACGCGAGTAAACATTGACGTCCGTTATTCCACCTTCATCACCGAGGTGACCCCAGTGAACCTCTACCTGCACCTGTTCGTCCTCGGCAGCAATGGCCGGTCCTTCCAACCATAGGTAGTGAGCCTGGCCTACACCTGCACTTAACAGCAGAAACCCCAACAAAATCGCGACATAACCGACTCGTGTGTTCAGCATTCTGCAATCATCCTCCTTTGCCCCTGCGGTAATCGTAACACGTCTTGCCTAATTTGTGCCACAACATGGATAGGTTTCTCCGTGAAGAGAGTATCTCCTGCCCGCAACAGAAAAAAGACAGCGTCCGCAGACACTGTCAGAGAAACGTGGAGAAAACTTGCCTTTTAATACTTGCCGTAGGCCCACCCTGTATCGAGAAATGCCAGGTAGTTCTGCACCATAGAGGGGGAGATATCGGCGTCAAAGGGACCGGCTGTCGGAGACAAGATAAATCGCCGTCCCGCTGCCTCGTCAATGATTCGGCGCACTTCGTCAGCCATCTCTTCAACAGAATAAGAGCGAAAACAATCGTACTGGACATTGCCGATAAGCGTGACAGCATCCCCCAACACTGAAAAAGCCTCATCCAGCGTGCAGTCACCTACGGGTGGGGCTTCAACAGTATGCAGGCCGTCCGGTCCCATAGTCAGGAAGTCCTCCAAAATAGATTTGATCTGCCCATGGTAATGCATGATCACCTTTTTGTCGTAGCTGTGGATAAGGTCGACGAGTTCTTTGCCGTAGGGTACGATCCACTTCTGAAAGGTTCTTCGGCTTACAAGTGGAGGAGACGCCAGTTCACTTCCGACCATGAAATAGACATCAGCCAAGTCACGCTCGAGACAGTACGTGTAGACAGCCCGTTTATGCCGCATGTACTGCTCTAAAAGTCCCACAATGCGGTCGCTTTGCGTCAGCGACCAGATGGAAAAACTCTCAAGATTAGACTGTTGGTAAAGAAAGTTAATCGGTTCTCCAAGATCAAGCATCATAGAGCCGTAATGTACAGGAAACTCGCGTTTCTCCCCCAAGTACTGAGGCAGCCAAGCATCCAGCTGCCGATGAACGGCAGCTGGATCTGTTTCGACTGGCAGCCTAGCCAACTGCTCTAGATCGGCATCGGAATCTAACAGCTTCTTCAGGCGAGTGGTCCCGGAGCCTCGAATCACATCGGAGTAGAGGTGGATGTCGCGATACCGCCAATGCTGCCTTGTTATACATTCGCCGTTCTCCGTCCACTCCTCTGTGTCGCCTGTTACCGCAGGATACAGGTTCACTCGGGGATTGCGGCGATTGAGCATGACAGCCCGCTCTTTGGACCGTTCATAGATCGGCCAGTAACGCGGACTGCGGCGCACATCCACATAATACGAGGTCGGATGGTAAGGAAACAGGAGCCACATAGGCACCCGATCTACTGACTGCCCGTCTAGAACCGCTAGGAGACGTTCTCGGTTTGTCACTGCTCATCACCCCTACTATCAGTCTATCAGTAGACATCCCACGCAAACACTCGCGCTGTGTCTTGCCCCCACGTGCTTCTGGGGATAAGCCTAATCGCCTTGCCGCGTACACCCAGCGAATGGCGCACGAGACGCTGGTAGTTGTTCTCTTCCCGCAGTACCGTGTGCCAGCGATCGTGCTCATCCTGAATTTCAACAATAAACGACTTGATCATGGTCTTCGGTACTGACGCTGGCGGACGATTGCGCGGGTAATTACAGGGCATGTTGTGGTCAGGGCGGTTGAGATGGCTGTCTAGAACAAGGCGAATGCCTTTGACATGCTGGAGCGAACCAAAGCTGTAAGTGACTGGTGTGCCCACCGGAGCCTCCCACGCATTGAGCGACCGCCCAATCGGCCGATCGTATCCGCTGCGAAGGTTTTCTGGGTTGCCTATCTCGGCCGTGATCTTCGCTTCCGCGGTCAGCTTGGGCACAGTTCGCCGGGTAAATGGCAGATAGCAATCATCTTCCATAAGCATCTGCTGCAGTTCATGAACTCCTTGCTCATAGACTCCGCGCGGCGTCAGTCCGTCCCGCGCAGCCACTGCCGCCGCCGTTCCCACAGCCTGGCCGACTGTTGCGCATGTAGCCATGACACGAGTTGCGCTGAGCGCAGCATGACTCGTGCTGATGTTGCGGCCGGCACAGAAAAGGTTGGCGATGTTGCGGGAGTACATACTGCGGTACGGTATACCAAACGGCGACGGTGCAGGATGGAAGATTGTCGGTTCACCGGGATAGTTAATGCCGGCGGGATGATGGTCATCCATCGTCCACCCTCCATAGGCGGCTATGTCGTCAAATCTGCCTTCCGCACGCACATCATTCTGATTAAGCACATAGTCGCCTACATAGCGGCGGCTCTCGCGCTTGCCTGGCAGAAAACCCATCCACTCAAGGGTCCAGTTGTCGGCCCCATGATCACCACGGTTTTTCATGTGGTCCCACACGCCAAACGCAACCTTCAAAAGCTCATCTCGGATTTCTTCGGTATCATGGATACTATCTCGATCGCCGCCGAGCTCGATCCACCAGAAGTTTGTCCTCAGTAGATCGTGGCCTCGATGAGGCAGGTCGGCGTCGGATTCATACACGTAAGCCCAAGTCGGCGGGATGAACGTCTGCAGTCCATCAGTCTCGCGGGCCTGAATCAGCAGACTGAGGCCCATAGTCTGGCTGTCGGCTTTCTCCGGCTCGATGGACTCATCGTATTCGCTGCAAGCCTCGCGGCCCACTCGAAATTCGGCGCCCGACAGGGGGGCCAGGATACTGTCTCCCGAACAGTCCGCAAACAGGTCGGCCTCGACAGTGTGCCACGTTTCCGCAGTCATCTGCCATCCCTTGATCTGCCGAATTCGGTCACCATCCATATCCAATTCCGTGCACGTGCAGTTCAGCAGGACGGTAATGTTGTCCTCGAATTTGACCTTTTCGTACAAAACGCTGTCCCAAATGGAGTAGTTGCTCGTGGGATTCCGGTACAGGTTCTCCAACGCAAACTCCTCAATCAGTCCCGTCTCTCGATTGTTGTCCCCGTGAGCACCGCAGACCCACATACGAACCTCCGATGAAGCGTTGCCGCCAAACACCGGCCGATCCTGCATCAGCACGACTTTCGTCCCGCGCCGGGCTGCCGCAATCGCTGCCGACATACCTGCCAGGCCACCGCCTACAACGCACAACTGGGTCTTGTGATGAACTTCTCGCATGGTTATCCTCCTAGCTGCTCTGG
This sequence comes from Limnochordia bacterium, assembly GCA_007132635.1. Lineage (GTDB taxonomy): Bacteria > Bacillota > Limnochordia > Darwinibacteriales > SLO01 > SLOG01. The sequence continues at coordinate 669 of SLOG01000145.1, read as the reverse complement.
ACCAAGGAGAAGGAGGCGATGCCCCCTTCTCATTCCCGCCAACTATTCTTCAATATACCACTGCGGCACGCCAGCATTCACCGGGGTGCGGAGCGGCCACACATTAATGGCTACTTCAGGAACGTTCTTCAAACGATTGGCGACCACAATGGGACTCGGCACTTCCTGAACGACACCGATAGTCCAGAGGTCCTCGTAGTAGCGCTCCCACAGCTGCAGAGTTAGAGCATCCCGCTCTTCCTCATCGGTCACGCGGAGGATTTCACGGAACAGTTCATTGTCTTCCAGGAACCACTCCGGCGGTTCTACCCCTGTGTCGCCGTCACTGTTGACCCAATCCCACCAGGCATTGGCCGGCACGTAAGGAGCTTGGGCTACAGCGGTCATGAAGCCGCGTGCCGACTCAAGATACGTCGGGTACACGAGGTTATCCACTTTCCACATCGTCACCTCAAAGTTGAGGGCCGCCTCCAACTGCGAACGGCGTTCGAAGCTGACGGCCTGGATATCCACATGGACATTCACGGACTCCCAGTAGTCCTCGATAAGCTCGGCGATGTCCAAGTGGTTAGCCCAATCCGATGATGCCAGCAGCTCAACGCGGAGAGGCTCGCCATCCGGACGCACACGCCAGCCATCCGAACCAACCGTTAAGCCGGCTTCGTCGAG
>SLOG01000265.1 GCA_007132635.1 Limnochordia bacterium | reverse complement strand
GGCGTTCGAGTGACGAATTCGCAGAACAAATAGACACGTCCGTAAGACCGACTGGTTTCTAGACTCGTGTTGTCAGGAGGAAGGAAGATTGCAGGTACTCACAGGTATAGAGTTAAAACGAATGCTGGAAGCAGCGTCGCGCTACTTGGCTGTCGACAAAGAGCGCATCAATGCGTTGAATGTTTTTCCGGTACCGGACGGGGATACTGGCACCAATATGGCACTGACGATTTCGGCAGCCGTTCGTGAACTGGATGGGATAGAGCGGTTGACTATTCGTAGTGTGTCTCAAGCGGCAGCTCGCGGCTCGCTGATGGGTGCGCGTGGTAACAGTGGAGTTATTCTCTCCCAGTTCTTCCGAGGATTTAGTGATGGCTTTGATGGAGTAAAGGAGGCAGATGGGGCTTGCCTTGCTCAGGCCTTTCGTTTGGCGTCCCGCACGACATATAAGGCCGTGATGAAACCCGTAGAAGGAACAATTCTTACCGTAGCCAAAGCAGCGGCAGCTGGTGCCGAAGAGGCTGCGGAAAACGGTGATTCTCCTCTGGAGGTTTGGGAAGCAGCCTTGAACGCAGCGAAAGAAGCGTTGATCCGTACGCCGGAAATCCTCCCCGTCCTTCGTCAAGCTGGTGTGGTGGATGCGGGAGGCGAGGGGTTGGTTGTTGCACTGCAGGGAGCGCTTGATGCTTTGAGGGGCGAAGAGAGAGTCAGTGAGGAGTCGTTGGCAGAGTCTTTGGCATCAACTGAGATACCTTCGGCAATAGGTATCTCTCGTATTGAAGGGGACTTGGCCAATAAGTATTGCACAGAGTTTCTTATCAAAGGCGAGGGCCTCGATGTCGATTCCCTGCGGAGTGCTCTCGAGCCGAAAGGTGATTCGACACTCGTTGTTGGTGACGCAAGGGTAATAAAGATTCATATTCACACAGATCACCCCGGGGACGTCTTAGAAGTCTGTGCTTCCATGGGTGATATGGTCGACATCAAGATCGACAACATGCGCCTTCAGAACGATGCGCTGATGAAGGAGCATCCGAAGCCGACCGATTCGAACGTTTTCAACCTTCCATCCATAATTAGGCCATCGGAAGAACGTAAGACGTTGGGGTTGGTTGCAGTAGTGCCGGGCAGAGGGTTGGCCGACATTTTTGCCAGCCTCGGGGTCGATCGTCTCGTAACCGGCGGGCAAACCATGAACCCCAGTACAGAGGAGTTGGTGCGGGCCGTCGAGGATACGAACGCCGATAAAGTTATAATATTTCCTAATAATAAGAATGTGATCTTCTCAGCTCGTCAAGCCAAGGAGCTGGTGGAGAAAGAAGTTGGCGTTGTGGCCACTCGTTCTATTCCTCAGGGGATCAGTGCACTTATGAGTTTCGATCCGGATGGTGACCTTGAGGAAAACCTGGAGAGTATGGAACAGAGTATGCGGCAGGTGAAGACGGGTGAGGTGACCTACGCTGTTCGTGCAACAAAGGCGGGTGATCTTCAGATTGAGGAAGAGGACATTATTGGCTTGGTTGAGGGGAAGATCACAACGGCAGGTCGAAGTATTGACGAGGTGACCTTAAACCTTTTGGATACCATGGTTGAGGATGAGAGTAGTGTTATCAGCCTTTATTCCGGTGATAACCACAGTTTCGCCAGCGCTGAGGCCCTAGCGGACACTGTCCGCGAGCGCTATCCTGAGTGTGAAGTTGAGCTTTATCAAGGGAACCAACCCTTGTATTATTATATCTTGTCTGTAGAATAGGAAAATCACAGGAGGGTGGCCAATGGCGAGTGTACATGTAGTTACCGATAGTGGGAGTGACCTGCCAAAAGAAGTACAGAAAACCTACGGGATATCTGTCGTTCCTCTGAGTATTCAATTCGGGGATGATATCTATAAGGATGGAGTTGAGCTAGAGGTAGAACGGTTTTATGAAATGCTCACCACAGGCTCTGTACTTCCCAGCACATGCCAGCCATCGCCGGCAGATTTTGTCGACATGTATGAGCGAATCGCCGAACCTGGTGACAGCATCATATCTGTGCACTTGAGCAGCCAGTTGAGCGGTACATATCAATCGGCCGTCTTAGCTTCCTCGATGGTGGAAGGTATCGATATTACCGTTGTGGATACAAAATCTGCGTCGATGGGTATTGGTCTGGTGGCTGTGGCGGCCGCAGAAGCTCTCCAAAATGGAGCCTCAAAGGAAGAAGCTGTAGCTGCTGCTGAGAAGACGGCAGAAGAGTTAGGTGTTTACTTCGTTGTGGACACACTTGAGTATCTGCAGAAGAATGGTCGTATTGGGCGAGCACAGGCCTTGATGGGTACACTCTTGAATATCAAACCAATTCTGACACTCGATGATGGAGTCGTGACGCCCTTTGACAAAGTGCGCGGTAGGGCTAAGGCACTCAATAAGATTAAGACGACAGTTGAGCAGTACAAAGAACAGTACCAGGGTAGGCGGCTCCGTCTGGCCCTTACACACTCAAATTGCGAGGCAGAAGCACGGAAGCTCGCGTCGGCACTTCAGGAAATGGGCGATGTCGAAGAACCGATCGTTTCGTTTATCGGACCCACAATTGGTGTTCATGTTGGTCCTGGAACTGTAGCACTTCTTTTTCATCCTATGTGAAAAGACCAACCCTTGGGATAGCCCAAGGGTTGTTGTCTGAGGTGACCTCATGCTTGAAAAGACGATTGACTGTCTTCCTGGAGTCGGCCCTGCAAGGGAACGAGCCTTGTCGCGTCTCGGGCTGCAAACCATTGGTGACGTGCTGCACGCATATCCTAGGACGTACCGCGATTACACGACCGTTGTTGATGCAGGCGATGCGTTTGAAAACCAGACTGCGCTGTTTAAAGGTCGTTTGTCGAATATACACGAACGTCTGCTTGAGGGGAATCGGCGTTTGGTGAAGGCAGTTCTGCAGGGTGAACATGGAGCATTGAATCTGAGTTGGTTTTTGGCAATGCGAGGTCGAGGCAGCACCTTTCTTCGTCGCCGTCTGATCCGCTGTCAGGAGTTGTGGGTTTTCGGCTGCGTTACCCGAGGCCCCGCTGGTCTTTCTGTTACCGGTGGAGATTGGTATGTCCGAAGACCGCCTGTTCTTCTTCTTCCTGTTTATCCCTTGACTCAGGGGATCTCGAATGATCAACGTATTGGCTGGGCGGACCAAGCGCTGAAGTACGCTGCCGAGGCGGAGGATGTCATTCCCGATTCACATCGGCCGTATGGGTGGACCAAGTCTCAAGCCCTCCGAGCCATTCATTTTCCAGAATCGGAGGAAGAACGAATCAAAGGCCGCTCCTTCCTTGTGTTTGAGGAATTTCTCCTTTTTCAACTGGGCATGCTGCAGGGATTGGACCGAACAAAGTCGGTATCGCATGGGCCGGATGGTCCACTAGTGCGAGCCTATCTTGCCTCTCTTCCGTTTTCTCTAACCTCTGGGCAGCAGAGTGCTATTCGGTCCATTGGCGAAGCCATGGAATCACCGCACCGCATGCGCTGCCTTTTGCAGGGCGATGTAGGCTGCGGCAAAACAGTGGTGGCCGAGTATGCTGCTGTTAAGGCGGTGGAGTCGGGTGGTCAAGTGGCTTTGATGGTTCCCACTGAGATCTTGGCTCGCCAAATGGTTGAGCGGTTCGAGTTATCGCTCGGACCATTGGGCATCTCCGTAATTTGTCTCGTTGGCGGTATGGGTCGAAAAACAAGAGACGCGGCTCTCGAAAGACTGGTGCACAATCGGTACCAGGTCGTTGTTGGCACTCACGCCTTACTGAACGATGAGGTAAGGTTCAAGCGTTTGACACTGGCAGTGGTTGATGAGCAGCATCGCTTTGGGGTCAGCCAGCGAACTACTCTTGGCCGTAAAGGAGAGGCTGATATTCTCGTCATGAGTGCAACTCCGATTCCCCGCTCTTTGGCGTTGACGCTGTACAGTAATCTAGATATTGTCTTGATACCGGATCTGCCCAGGGATCGATTGCCAGTGGATACACGCATTATCCATCCCAACAGACGCGAGGATGTGTACCGGTTTCTGGTTAAGCGCGTTCGCGAAGGGGAGCAGGGATTTGTCGTGTTTCCTTTGGTCGAGGAGTCTGATTCCTTGGGACTGAGGGCGGCGGTCAAGGAAATGGAAAGCTTGAGTCGGGGACCACTCGGGTCGGTGCGGGTAGGTCTGGTGCATGGGCGGATGGGTCGGGAAAAAGATGATGTTATGGCTCGATTTGCTCAAGGAGAATTGGATGTGCTCGTATCCACGACGGTAATCGAAGTGGGCATGGACATGCCGCGAACGACGGTCATGGTAGTCGAAGAAGCGCAGCAGTTTGGGTTGGCCCAGCTGCACCAACTGCGAGGCCGCGTTGGGCGGTCCACCAGGAAATCCTATTGTTTTCTTGTAGCTGGCAGCGCATCAGAAACCGCCTGGAACCGCCTCCGGGTCATTCGTGACACAACGGATGGCCTGCGGATTGCTGAAGAAGATCTGCGGCAGCGTGGACCCGGCGATTTCTTCGGTTCGCGGCAGTCAGGCGAACCGGTGTTTCGGCTTGCCGATATCACAGCCGATCAAGAGTTATTGGAAGCTGCTTCCAGAGCTGTGCAGAGTTTGTACAAAGCTGATCCCCGACTGGGGAAGCACCGGCAGTTGGCAGCTGCTGCCGCCAAACAGTCGCTGACCGTTGAGTGAGCAGTGAATGGTACTTTGTTTCGAGGTGATGGTAGTTGCGAGTGGTCAGTGGAAAGGCCAAAGGCCGTCAACTCAAAGCTCCAGCAGGCCAAACTACTCGTCCTACTGGGGACCGAGTGCGGGAGTCGCTTTTCGCGATACTTGGCAATGAAGTGATTGACAGCTGCGTGCTTGATCTGTTTGCTGGGACGGGAGCTTTGGGTATAGAAGCATTGAGTCGTGGTGCCAAGAAGGCCGTGTTTGTGGACGCTGACCCGAGATGCCGTCGGGTTATCCAGGCTAACCTTCAGCATGCAGGGTTGAAGGGCGAGGTTTTCACAAACGACGCGTTCCGCGCACTGAGGGCTTTGAGAAGACGGGATCTTCTTTTCGACATCGTGTTTCTGGACCCCCCTTACGGGAATGGCTTGGCTGTTCGAGCACTGGAAACACTCACTACGGCGGATATTCTGCGGCCTAGCGGCCTCATTGTTGTTGAATCCGGATTGCGAGAGGAAATCCCTGCTTGTGTGTTGAAGTTCTCACAGGAAAGAGTGGAAAAGTATGGGGATACCCTGCTGACCTTCTTCCGATAGGAGGATGCCCGTGAGAACGAGTATATGCCCGGGAAGCTTTGATCCGGTGACTCTAGGACACTTAGACATTATTGAACGAGCGGCAAACTTGTTTGATCATGTTTACGTCGCTGTTCTTGACAACCCGGAAAAAGAACCGCTGTTTTCGGTGGATGAGCGAGTTGAGTTGTTACAGCTAGTCGTCGAAGGCGAGTCGTTGGAAAATGTAACCGTTGAAGGTTTTCGCGGCCTTTCGGTCAACTATGCTCGGGACAAAGGCGCTATCGCAATTGTTCGCGGCTTGCGAGCTGTTACGGATTTCGAATGGGAATTGAAGCTTTCGGCCATGAATCGCAATCTTGCTCCGGAGATTGAAACAGTGTTCATGATGACCAGTGCAGAGTATTCGTTTATAAGCTCAAGCGCTGTCAAAGAAGTAGCGAGTCTCGGTGGTAACGTGTCTCGCTGGGTATGTCGAACTGTCGAACGACGTCTGCAGGATAAGTTTGGGCGAAAGGTGGGCGAGCAGCGTGAATCGAATTAACCTAGTTATGCTCTTAGATAAGTTGGAGGAAATCGTCAGCGAGGCTACCGAAATACCGTTGACGGGACGTGTGCTTCTAGATTCAGATGAGCTGCTCGACTTGATCGACAAGATTCGCAATTCCATTCCCGAAGAGGTTAAGCGTGCGGAGATGGTTTCCACCGAAAAAGACCGAGTCATTTCTGAAGGCCAACAGAGAGCGGAACGTATGATAGCGCAGGCCGAAGAATATGCGGCGAGGTTGATTCAAGAAAACGAGATCACTCGGCAGGCAAGGGAAGAAGCGGATCGGCTCTTGACAGATGCTCGTGAAGAAGCAGAGGAGATGCAGCGCGGGGCGAAGGACTATGCTATGAGTATACTGGATGAGCTCGACCAATCTCTCCAAAAGACTCTTTCTGTCGTCGCTAAGGGAAAAGACAATCTTCAGGACGACGATCAATAGTGGGCAGACTGTTTCGACTCCATGTCTGCTCTGCATCTTGACACCAATAGGCATGCTCTGTATACTTTATGAGGTGAATGCCATGAAGGTTAATATTTCAACCCTGCGGAACAAACTAGGAGCAGCTCTGCAGAAGACGGCTGTTGTGCAGTCACCGGTTTTGGATTTCCAGCATGTCAGCGACACGGAGGTACCTGTGGCAGTATCACTTACTGTCACCAAT
>SLOG01000329.1 GCA_007132635.1 Limnochordia bacterium | reverse complement strand
TCTTGTAATAGCTAGTTTTGACGAAGACACGTTGTGTATCCATGACGTCGCGGCAGAATCTCCGGTAAATTGGAACGAGCTTTCAGTTCTTGGAAGGCTTCCGTTTGATTGTAGCTCTGTACAGCAGATACGATTTGGCTTCAATCCGGATTGGTTGGGTGTAGCCTATGAAATGGTTGATCACGCAGTCGAGGATTCCACGCTGTTTGTGTGGAATGGCATGAAGGATCTACCGGGAATGATTCCGCAGCTGATTCGCACGTAGGAAGGCTTTAATTCTTTTCGGTCTTCTACGGACGAGCGGCATTGCACCACGCCGTTTACCTGACATTTTAGGCAACGGGAGTGAACGGGCACTCGTCAAAATCGAGAAAACCAAGTCTCGTCTCTCTTTTTTATGAATACGTAACTTCCGATAATAGATATTATGTAAACTAAAATCGAGACAAAAGAAAAGGGCGTCTCACCTGCATTCCCGGCTGGACACAATGTACGATGGATGTCCGTTCTAGTGTCCAGCCGCCGCAGTCTGATTACCGTCTGCCGGCGTGCAGGCGTTGTTGGTCGGCCTCATATAGACTGATGGATGCTGCACACGCAACGTTTAGCGATGACGCTGTCCCATGAATCGGTATGCGTACCAGTTGGTCGGCTGAATCCTTTAAGGTTCGGCTTAGGCCGACTGTTTCATTTCCGATAAGCAGCAGTGTTGGCTGTTTGAAGTCCACTTGCGAAAGCGGCCTGTTGGTTCGAGCTGTGGTGCCGATAACTTGGAACGTTGGATACGCCCTTCTCATCTCTAATAACCACGGCTCCAAGTCGGCTGGAGATCCTTGGCGCACGACGGGTATACTGAAGAGACTGCCGACACTTGAACGGACGCACTGTGGATCATACGGATCGGCGCTGTGGCCTGTCATGACGATTCCATGAACGCGAAACGAATCGCAGGAGCGAATGATGGACCCTATGTTTCCTGGATTCGCCGGACGATCAAGCAGCACCAGCAGTGGCGGCTCGCTTGGATTCTTTGTGTCATCCCTGCGGACTGGAAACGGAAGCCGCCCGAGACTGTCTTCTGGGATGGCAGCTACAGCCAGGAGTTCTGACCCGTTTTCTTTATCGCTGATTTCGTCCATAAGAGCTGCAGTGAGTACGTAATGCTCGGCGTCAGCCGCTGCTGCTATGGTGTCCTGGGCCCACTGGGACAGCCTCCGCTCACTTGTATACACCCAACCCTCTACGGTCCAATTGTGGGCTAACATTTGCGTTATGGGACGAACGCCTTCGACTACGAAACGCTTATACTGCTGCCGCCTCTTGCGGTTGCGCATCAGCACCTCAAGGTGCTGGAAATGGTTGTTTTTGGATTGTACGGCGATTGAGTGACTCATTGGGCATCGGGATCGCGGAGATAGCAGTCAAGGATCTCGCCATAGTACATAGTATGGTAATCAGGATAGTGTTTATCGTCTATCTTCTTAATTAAATTTTTTGGATTCATGGTTTCTTTATATACAACGCCGCACTCGAAATGCAGCTCGCATTCACCGACAATGGGTGTGTCTATACGGCGGCCGGGAACTGCTGTAAGGCCTAACTCACGAAACTTGTCGAAGTCGCGTCCTGAGTGTGTGCCGCAGAAATTCAGCGAGTCTCGGACGTCTGCTCGTATTGGCACGCTGACAGTGAATTCTCGAGAGTCTTCCATGAGCCCAAACGTGTGACGAGACTCCCTTACAGGGACAATGAAGATGGCCCGCCCCCAAAAGTGAGTGATCCCTCCCCAGCCTATCGTCATAGTGTTTGGCCGCGATCCTTTCACTGTCAGAAACAAACCGCCGTTGGTTAGTCTGTTGTAAACGGTGTCCATGTATTTTTCGAATTGAACGTCTTTGTACATAGTGTCCCCTCCTGCGTCAAAATTCGTCGCTGTAAGCTTGTTGTTTACCTGTGTTCGACAACATCTGCGTATTTCCTCCCCACCGGAGGACACGAATGGCGTTTAAGACTGTCAGCAGCGTCACTCCCACGTCGGCAGACACAGCCTCCCACAGGGACGCGATACCCAATCCTCCGAGAGCCAGGAAAACGAGTTTGACTCCTAGTGCCAGGACGATGTTTTGGTATACGACACGACGTGTGAATGCTGCGAGGTCTATGGCTTCAACGAGTTTGGATAGGTCATCAGTCATAAGGACAATGTCGGCTGCTTCAATAGCCGCGTCCGAGCCCAGGCCGCCCATCGCGATACCGATGTCGGCTGCCGCTAAGACCGGAGCATCATTGATCCCGTCTCCGACAAATACGGTCGTACCATGACCCCGAGAGCGCTCGTGGACAGCGTTTAACTTGTCGTGCGGAAGGGCATCCGCTGCTACGTCTGCGATACCAAGCAGGTTACCGACAGCCTCGGCTGCATCCCGATTGTCTCCGGTTAACAGGGTCAGTGAAGCCCCGCGTTCCTTAAGCCCTCTTAGAGCTTCCTTTGCTTCCGGTCTTACAGTATCGGCTGCCAGGATATGGCCAGCGTAAAGGTCGTCGAAGGCAACGTGAAGCACTGTTTGACTGTGGTTCCTATTAGGGACATTGACCCCTTGTTCTGTGAGCAGTCGTTCGCTGCCCACTAGGACGCGCCTGCCATCAAAGGTAGCCCGGATACCTTGGCCAGCCATTTCTTCCTGTGAAGCCACACGTGCAAGATCTAGTTGATGTGGATAGGCTTGGCGCACTGCGCTGCCCAATGGATGGTTGGATAAACCTTCAACATGAGCGGCTGCCTCCAGCAGTTCATCGGATGAAAACCCTGTCTCAGTCTCGATTCCTGTCACCCTAAATTGTCCCGTGGTAAGTGTGCCTGTCTTGTCTAGTATCACGTGCGAAACGCGGGAAAGGGCCTCAAGGTAGCTGCCGCCCTTTATTAGGACGCCGGATCGACTGGCTCTTCCGATGCCGCCGAAAAAACTCAATGGAATGGATACGACCAGCGCACAGGGACAGGAGATGATGAGGAATACCAGGGATCGGTAAACCCATGTGGAAATACTGCCTCCAAAAAGCACAGGTATGACCGTGAGTAGCACTGCGAGGGATACAACGATAGGCGTGTAGACTCGAGCGAATTTGGTGATGAAACTCTCCATGGGAGCTTTATTCTCGGCAGCTTCATTGACGAGATTAAGGATTTTCGCTGCCGTTGACTCCTCCGCGCGCTTGTCTGCGTGTACACGCAGCAGGCTCCCTTTGTTGATCGTGCCGCTTAGGACAGCTGAACCTTCTCGTACAGCCCTTGGCAGGGACTCACCTGTCAGCGCGCTGGTGTCTACAGCCGAATTTCCTTCGATGACGGCGCCGTCAACAGGAATCCGTTCTCCTGGTTTAACTAGGACCTCGTCACCTATGGCTACCTGTTCTACAGGTACGCGCACCGTTTCAGCGCCCCGTCTAACAGTAGCCGTGTCCGGCCGAATATCCATGAGAGCGCTGATTGAGTGACGGGAGCCCTCAACAGCTAGGTCTTGAAAGAACTCCCCCACTTTGAAGAACAACATGACAGCGGCACCTTCTGGGTACTCTCCAATGGCAAAGGCCCCTAGCGTAGCGATACTCATTAGGGAATTCTCGTCAAAAACCCGGCCGCGGAGAAGATTGCGGGCCGCCTTGATGAGGATGTCTCCGCCAGCCAGCAAGTACGCAGCCATATAGCCCCATACCGACCAGCTAGCTGGCGCCAAACCGCTCAATGCCGCAGCAAACAGCCCTGCACCAATAATCGTACGCACTGTTTTTGCGTTGTAGGAAGGTTTGGCTGGCGATGCCGTCTGATTTGATATCGTGATCGCAGGTTCGTGACTGTGGATGATGTGGCGAACGTTTTCGTCTAATTTAGTTCCGTTTTCGGAAACGGCGTATAGTGTAAGCCGTTTGGTAGGAAAGTTGAGGATTGCTTTTTGCACTTCCGGCAGAGCGTTTATCTCCTTTTCGATGTCTTCAGCGCAGTTAGCACAGGAAAGGCCATGAAGGAAATAGACATTTCTATGGGGCATACATGCGTACCTCCTAACTCACTCCTCGGTGACGTGGGAATACCCCTGATCGAAAATGCGTTTGATATGGTCGTCGTTGAGTGAGTAGTAGACTGTTTTACCCTGTCTTACATACTTAACTAATCCAGCTTGTTTTAGAACCCGAAGTTGGTGGGAAATCGCTGATTGGCTCATCTGAAGCAGGCACGCGATGTCACAGACGCACATCTCGGATTCAAACAGCGCCGAGACGATTTTGATGCGGGTGGTATCTCCAAACACTTTGAACAACTCAGCCACATCATCCAGCCGGGCATCGGGCGGCATCCTCTCGCGTACCGCCTCCACAACGTCTTGATGGATACAGGTCCGCTCACACATGGCCATGCGAAAACCTCCTCTGTGCTCTCATGACAGATTTTTGAGTTTGGGTAGCCAACTATATGTCTATATATGAACACACATTCATATATTTACCTATAGTATAGGTGAACGGCTGCTTTTCGGCAAGGGGAAATGTGAACCGCCCTGCTTTTTGGCAGGGCGGTTGGAAGGCCTAAGCATGATTTAGCGAACCGGCATCTGAAAACCCATCAGCTCTCGAACATCGCGAATTGTATCTCTAGCCTGCTCTCGTGCCCTATCACCGCCGGCTGCAAGAATCTCCTTTAGTTCTTCGGGCTTGCTTAAGAGTTCAGCCCGCCGTGTCCGGATCGGGTCTAGTGTAGTGACGATGCATTCCCCTAAGGTCGCCTTGAGATCCGAGTACCGCAGTTTTTGATTGGCGTAGTCTTGACGGAAACTTTGCGTGACATCCTCGGGCGCAAAGGCTTCCAAAAGGGTGAACAAATTCGCCACTCCAGGACCTGGTTCACCGCCTTGGGGGCCAGGATCCGTGACGGCCCTTTTTATCTTACGGCGAATCGACTCTGGTTCCTCAGTGAGTGAGATGTAACTGCCTTCCACACTCTTGGACATCTTGCTGGTCGGATCGCTGAGACTCATGACCCGAGCACCTGATGTCAGCAGCGGCTCGGGTTCTGGGAAGTAGTCACCAAAGAGGTTATTAAAGCGCCGCACAATTTCGCGGGCCAGCTCGAGATGCTGTACTTGGTCTTCGCCTACCGGCACGAGGTTGGCTTTGTAGAGGATGATGTCCGCAGTTTGAAGGATCGGATAGCTCATTAGACCGGCTAAGGCCCCCTGTCCGCGAGCACATTTATCCTTATACTGCGTCATTCGCTCTAAGGCACCGACTGATGTCAGCGAGGTTAGAAACCACGTGAGTTCTGTATGCTCAGGGACAGAGGACTGGATAAACAGTGTGACGCGTTCGGGATCCAAGCCAGCGGCGATCCCTGTTGCGGCCACTTCAAGCGATCGCTGAAGAAGCTTTTTAGGCTGGTATTCGTTGGTGATCGCGTGATAATCAACGATACAGAATGTACTCTCGTACTGACTTTGTAGGTCTACCCAGTTTCGAATGGCACCTACATAGTTGCCAAGATGGACCTCTCCGGTAGGTTGAATTCCGGAAAACACGCGTTTGTTGCTGTTCAATTTGGGTTGCCTCCTCTACTTCTGTGGAAGACTGATAGGTTAACGCAAAAAACTTCACCCCATTTAGGGGCGAAGTTATCCGCGGTACCACCCTAGTTGACTTTTTCCAGTCCACTTGTGCTCCTGCTAACGGGGGAGAAACCGGTCCAGTCTACTTGACCATGAAACGAATACGGTTGTTTTCGACTGACAGCTCCCAGGTCCCATTCCCCTGCAGTCCAGCCACCGGTTTGCACCCTCCACCGGCTCTCTTGAGACTGCTGGAAAGCAATTCGCTTGCTTTGCCTTCCAATCCCCACAGGTACTTTTCCCGTTCAGCGCTTCCACGATATGTTTCTGCCTATTAGTATAGACTACCGCAGAGGCTATCGCAACCCGTTTTGCTTATTTAGCGCCGGAAATGGCGACGACTGGATAGCTCGTCGTCCCATGCGCCGAAGCATCCTCGATGGCCAAAGCCACCCCTTCTACTACCTTCCCATTCTCTACCGTTATCTGTGCGAACTCGGCGTCCGCTCATCCATTCCAGGCGCTCTTCGCTAATAGCTCCGAACTCCTGAAGCGTCTCGATTAGTTCGCCGCGCAGCTCTGCCATCTGTGACCAAATCTCGGTCAGCCTTCCCTGCTGTTCAGCGGTTAGTTCTGGTGCCTCAAAGCCTCTAAACGAACGATATCGATCTTGGGCGCTGGCAATTCCACCAAAAATGAAAACCAAGACAAGCAATCCAACAATTACTCGCTTCATCTGTAGTCACCCCCTTTTTTCTGTCCACCTGCTAAGCCAATGATAACAAACGAAGTTAAAGAAAAATTGAAGATGAGCAAAAAAATTTGATTGAGAAACTCTCGAGGACTAAAGGGACTGGTTAGGTCGAAGAAGAACCACTGAATAACACG
>SLOG01000327.1 GCA_007132635.1 Limnochordia bacterium | reverse complement strand
GTCTGCACAATGAAAGAAAACCCTGAGGAGGTCACAAATATGCAGAGCACGCTGCCCACCCTGCGATTAGGTTCTCACGAAGTGTCACGGCTCATTGTTGGAGCGAACACCATCAATGGCGGTTCCCATCTCAGTCGGTTCACCAACGAACAGATGCGGGAGTACTTCTCTACGGACAAGGTGTTGGAGCATCTCGAAGACTGTGCAAGGATCGGGATTAATGCTTGGCAGTCAGGGTTGGGCAATCTGTCCTGGTACGAGGCCCTGCGCGCCCGAGGAGTGGAGATGGACTTCCTATCCCTGGCGGGGGAACCGAAGGAGGCAGAGGATACCCTGGAGCGTTTGGCGGCAGCAGGTACCATTGCCGTGTTTCATCACGGCGAGTTCACAGATAGCTATTTCAAGGAAGGGCGTCTCCAACAGGTGCGGGAGTACTGTCGGCGCATTCGAGATGCTGGTATGCTCGTTGGTGTATCGACGCATATGCCGGCTGCTATGGAGACCATTCTCGAAGAGGATTGGGATGTGGATGCCTTTATGTGCTGCGTCTATGAGAGGCACCGCACGCGAGATGAGCTGCAGCAGCTGCTGGGTCACGTACCCCTCCCAGTAGCCGAAGTCTACCTGGAAAGTGATCCCCCGAGGATGTATGAGGTGATGCAAAAGACGGAGAAACCTTGTCTGGCCTTCAAGATCCTGGCAGCTGGGAGGTTGTGTGACCGACAGGAATCTGTGGAAGCAGCCTTTCGCGACACCTTGGCCAACATCAAACCCAACGATGGTATTATTGTGGGAATGTACCCGAAATACGAGGATCAGCCTGCCCTAAATCGGGAATACGTGGTGCGCTATAGTGCGCTCAGCCAGGCGAACGCTACAGAGAGAGGGACACTATAGTGCTGAGGAGACAGTTGAATGACGATTTTTGCAGACAAACGCCTGCGTACATATCTACTGCTGCTGTTTGAAGGTGTTTTCTTCACGGTCGCATTAGTTTTCTTTGATGGGAACACAATCCTTCCCCTACTCGTTTACAACCTGACAGGCTCAAGTGTCCTGGTCGGGTTGATCGGAATGGCGCCGCATCTTGGCGCCTTCGTAGCTTCTTTGTTTGCTGCCAATCTAATCCGCACCATGCCTTATAAGAGGAAGTTTGTGTTGGTCGGCAGTTCCCTGGGCAGGCTGCCGATTTGGCTGGCTGCCGGATTGATGTTCGTTGTGTCGGTGGATCAATGGTGGTTAGCGGCGCTTGTCGTTGTGGTAGTGAAATTCTTGTTCTGGTTTGTCGATGGTTTGGTCGGTATCGCCTGGGTTGATCTGATGGGGAAGAGCATTGAGTCGCATCAGAGGGGGCGGTTTTTCGCGATCATCCAGGTCTCTGCTGGGCTCATCGCGGTCTTTGCTGGGGGACTAGTTCGTCAGATTCTTGAACTAAAGACTCCAGGTTTCCCCGGAAACTATGGCATTCTTTTTTTCTTAGCGGCTTTTCTTTTCTCAACGACGATTCTTGTATTTCTTTTTGTTGAGGAAAAGCCCAGTCCTGTCATGGCGCGGGACAGAACCTGGGATTTCATCAAGAACATCCCGGGTTATTTCCTAGCCAATCGCTTGTTTGCTCGCGCTATGGCTGTATCGGTCCTTCACAGCATGCTGTTTCTCAGCATGCCCTTTTTCGTCGTGTTCGGGCAGACGCAGCTGGGATTTTCCCAGAGTGATGTCGGTTTCTTCTTGTCCGCCCAGATCATGGGGGGCATCGTTGGGGGTATGCTGTGGGGCTGGATCGGGGATCGTTGGGGCCATCATCGCGGCATCCTTACCGTCTGTTCCGTTACGTCAGCACCGCCGGTCATCGCCCTTTTGACTGGCCTATTGCTGCCTGCGTCCATCGCATTCGCTGCGTACCTAATTCTGTTCTTTCTCGTGGGGATGCACATAAACGGGTGGCCCACATTTCTAAACTACACCCTGGACGTTGTGCCTGCTGCCGAACGGACGCTCTATACCGGGCTCATGAATATGGTGCGGGCGCCCGTGGCCTTGGCGCCGGTTTTGGGTGGGATACTGGCCACCTGGTTTGGGTACTATACTCTGTTTGTGCTAACCAGTATATTGCTTGGTATCGCTGTATACATGGCTGTGACTCTCGCGCACAGTCAAACCGGCATTCGTTTAGATTGAAGGAATCATCAGGTTTCTAGCGCGCTGCGTGCCGCCAAGATATACTTGGCTCGGTCCAGCGGGTTGACGCCGCGCCGTTTTCGGGACACCTGGAGTGAGGTGGGGGCTGGGAAATAGCCGGCAAACCGTGTGTTCATGGACGCCTGCCCGCCATACTTGGCAGCCAGTTCCATCGGGTATTCCAAGGCCTCTTCCGCGGGTATGGCGCCCTCGATGTGCACGGTATCGCCTTTGACTGTTGGATTTTCGAACTCGGCACGGCGCTGCGCGAGATCATGGAGCACGCGTCCGCTGACATCGGTCGGCGCTTTGATGTGAAAGAACTGGCGCGGCTCCAGCAGCCGAGTTCCTGCCCGGCTCAACCCATCCATGATGGCCATGGGCGGTGCCACAGTAAAGTCCGGTGAGTGCGTATGCTCGATGTGGTATTCCGCATCAATAAGGGTTACCTTGAGGTCTGTCACTTCCCATCCAAGCAGCCCCTGTTCGAGAGCTTTTGGGACGGCAGCCTCTGTCTGGCGTTGGTAGCGCCGGGGAAGGGTATCAAAGTTCACTTGGGATTCATATACGAAGCCGCTGCCTTGGCTGAGTGGTTTGATGGCGAAGTCCAAACAGGCCCAACAAGGTTTCGGCATCGTGTAGCGGACGCGCCCGATTCCCTCCTGCACGGGTGTTTCTCTGTAAATGATAGAAGGGGTGCCGAAATCCACCTGCAGTTGGAAGCGGGACTCAAGGACAGAACGAAGGATTTCCAGCTGCATGGGTCCCATGATGCTCAGCACCAGCTCTTGGGAATCTTTGTGCCATGTAAACGTAAGCCGCGGATCCTCTGCATCGAGCTCTTGAAGGGCGCGCGCCAATAATAAGAAGTCCTCGTTGGCCGCTGGATGTACCTGTACACTGAGCAGAGGGATCGCCAGCGAGTAGGGCCGGGGCACATGGGCCGTACTGCCCAAAACGTCGCCGACGTGAGCATCCCGCAGTCCTTGGAGGATGACCATGTCGCCAGCTGCTGCGGAGGCCGACTCTTTCCAACCACCAGACTGCAGCCGTTCGATCTGCGTGACGGAGGCCGATGCGTCTTGGGTGACGTTATGGAGAACATCGCGAGAGGCGATGGTTCCGGAAAAGACCCGTGCATGGCTTAACCGTCCGCGCCGAGGATCATGTCTAACTTGATAGATGAGGGCGCTGAGTTTGTCGTCGGAGTTGTGTGCTGCCGGCGTGACGAATCGGCAGATGGCGTCCAGAAGCTCAGGGATGCCGACGCCCTGCAAAGCGCATCCCGCCAGAACCGGTACCACGAGGTGCCGCTCCACTTGGTTCCTCAAGATTGTTTCCAGTTGATGGTAAGGAAGCTTAGTTTCGTTTAGAAAGGCCTCCAGTACATCATCATCAAAGTCAGCCAGGAATTCCATAAGTGCGTCAAGCTGGTGCGGCTGCCATCGTGGTGTTAAAGTCAGGCTGCCTGTCTCCAGTCCACCCACGGCATGCGTGGGAAGTACAGTGGTGTGCCAACGCTCCTTGATTTCCCTGAGACAGGCGTCGACGTCAGCCCCGGCGCGGTCGATTTTGTTGATGAATATCAGGCGCGGTAGGTCTAGCGTGTCGACGGCATGCCACAGAGTGTCGGTGTGAGCCTGAATTCCCTCGACGGCCGATACTACCAATACAGCACCATCCAAGACTTGCAGGCTCCGCTCGACCTCCGCCGCAAAATCCATGTGTCCGGGCGTGTCGATCAGATGGATGGTCGTGTCTTTCCATTCCACAGCGATGGGCGCCGCCTGAACCGAAATGCCTCGCTGCCGTTCGATGGGCAGGAAGTCGGTCTGGGCGGTCCCGTCATCGACTCGGCCCAAGCGTCGGATCGTCTTTGTCCGGAATAGGATCTGCTCGGTGACTGTCGTCTTACCAGCGTCCACGTGTGCCAAGAGACCTACACTGCGGACGTTGGGAGGCTTCATCGTCAGGTGGGATCAACTCCTGTCATTCTCCTCAAATAAGTCCTTTGAAGCGGTCAGCGGTGGCGGTCATGCGGTGTTCTCTGCCTGGACTAGACCAGTTGATGACACCCTTGGCTTCCACCGTCGCCCCTTTCTCTGTACAGAGTTTTCCCAACTGTCCGGCTGCGCGGTGACCGCCCATCCATGCGAAGGGGAAAAACTGGGTTACAAAACAGGTGCAGCGTTTTCCCTGCAGGGTTGGAGCCGCACGCAGATATGTATCCATGACCGAGGAAAGGGAGAAAGCTTCAACAGGGGCGCCAAAAATCAAGAAGTCGTATTCCTGCGGATCAGGAATCGCCTGGAGTTCGATGGGTTTGTTCCCTGGTTTCCAGCCTGGACTCGGCTGCAGTTGTATGAGATCGACGGAGTGGTCGTTTTCAAGAAGTTTTGCTTCAATGCGTTCTGCAGCCATACGAGTGTTTCCTGTGTGTGAGTGAATGATAATACCGACTTTCACTGTTTTCCCTCCCCGATTAGATGCGCGAAGCACTCTGGAAGACAGTTGATTTTCTCGATTTTGACGAGTGCCAGTTTACTCTGTTTACCTAAAAGGCCAGTTAAACGGGGTGGCGTGATGTCCTCGTCCGTAGTAAAATGGAAAAGATCAACGCATTCCTAGTCAAAGGGTATCTTCGCTAGTGCTTGTCCATCTCTATCCTATCATATCCTTTCACCATGGTATAGATACTGCCAGCGGCTGATTAGGCGTATGCTTCCTGCTACACCCATAGAGGTTAGGGCATCCTGGAGTTCATCCGGGGTAAAAAACGTACTAGGCTCGCCGAAGAGACGCTCTGCAGCAGCCAAGGCTCTCGTTATTAGGTGATGTCTGTCAAAATCCAGGATTACGAGTTCGCCTTGGGACCGCAGGACCTGTGTCATCCCGGTAAGCCCGGAGGTGGGTTCGCTGAAGTGATGGAGGGCATCGGTACAGGTAACGATGTCGAAAAAAACGTGGGGGAAGGGCAAGGCGGCGGCGTCGGCGAGTACGAGACGCTCACGGGGTATGCCTTTCCTGTGCGCGTGCATTAGCATCTCTTCAGACGTGTCCGCGACCCAAACATCGAGTCCCTGACGCTGAGCGGCGAGGGCAAGGGTGCCGGTACCGCCGCCCACGTCCAGCAATCGCTGACCTGGACGGAGGTTTTTCACAGACGCTAACGTGCGCCTTATGTTCTTTTCGTTCCCCATTAGCTGCATGAAACTGTCATAATGAGGACTGACTCGGGCGAAGAAATCCACAAGTATCGCCTCCGATTTCGTTTAAGAGAATAGTAATTAATCTCTTTTACCGTACGGGTTTTCCTGGTATACTTATACCGTATCGTAACCATAAGTGTTTCTTTGGGAGGGATCATCTAATGCATAGACAGAGTCCGTTACTAGTCGTTTTCTTAGTTATGCTGCTCTTGGCTGCTGTCGGGGGCGCGTCGGCAGACAAGGTGTCCATCGACCCCTACGCTTACGAACGGCCAGACGATGACGAACTGCGCTCTCTACTCTCGGATCTTCAGTATCGGGTCACGCAGGAGGACGCCACAGAGCCGCCATTCTATAACGAGTATTGGCAGCACAATGAGGTGGGAATCTACGTGGATATTGTTACTGGTGAGCCGCTGTTTAGTTCCCTAGACAAGTTTGCTTCTCCTTCTGGTTGGCCCAGCTTTGTTAAGCCGATTGACCCAGAAGTTGTGGTCTATCGGGTCGATAGAAGTCACGGAATGGTTAGGCGCGAGGTACGAAGCCGGGTGGGAGATAGCCACTTGGGTCATGTGTTTGAGGACGGACCCCAAGATCTAGGGGGTATGCGGTACTGCATAAACAGCGCAGCACTACGATTCGTTTCCTTGGAAGCCTTGGAAGAGCAGGGCTACGGTTTTCTGGCGCCTCTATTCCCGTCAACAACATCGGATTAGACAAAACAGCCATCCCTGTTCGACAGGGATGGCTGTTTTATTGACAGTCGACGGTATTGTGGTCAACATGCCATCGAGGGGTGAGTTATCTGGATCGGCGTGAGAACCGCCGGCTGATTCTGTTGTTACGTCCTTCATTGAGTAAGTCACGATATCGTTCTTGTCCAAGTGCTCCATTATTAAGATCAAACATTATATCGGCCTCCTTAAAAACCGTAAGTACATCGAGAATGAGAAACGTTTTCGTTTCCATGGGTTAATTATAAGCCCTCGACTCATAAATGTCAAGGGCTTCAGCTGATGATTTTTCGCAGGCTAAGTCGTTGGTTTCCAGTAGACCCCTGGAGTTCGCAGAAGATGCTTTTCCATAACAAGCTCTCGCCGCAGAGTGGCG
>SLOG01000313.1 GCA_007132635.1 Limnochordia bacterium | reverse complement strand
TGTTTGGGAGCCCGCATGTAGACAAAGCGACCATCCGTGCAGTTTACATGCCCCCCATGAATGCCGAAAAGACCAGCCGACCGCACCGGCATATCGGATTCGACCACCCCGCGCAAGGGCGCTCCCTGCATATCCGAAGGCAGCGGGAGGTCGAAGTAGTCCAGTATCGTGGCCGGAATGTCAATTGTCTGAACCAAACTCGAACGCCGCTCCCCTTGGACTCGGACGCGCGGATCCCAAATGAAGAAGGGCGTGTGAGCCACCTCATTATAGAAAGGCATCACGCACTTAGCCCACCAACCGTGTTCGCCCAAAAGAAAACCGTGGTCTGTATTGATAATCAGTAATGTGTCATCCCATAGACTATATTCATCCATGAGCTGCAAAATCCTGCCTAGATAGCGGTCACATTTGGTCAAAAGTGCAGCATATTCCATCCGCATATGTTCTACTGCTTCCGCCCCTTCATCCAACCGCGCGTACGAAGGCCAATCCCAGTGTTTCCCAGCGTAGCGATGCGGATACAGCTGCTTGTATTCCTCGTGCGTGAAGAACGGCTCATGCGGGTCAAAGGTCTCAATGTGCAGGAACCAGTCATGAGCTTGATGATTGGTCCGGATGAACTCTTCCCCAGCAGCGAAGGTCTTCGCTTGGGGGGTGTCGCTGTCAGACAGCATATGTCTTCGATTGACCATATCCTGAATGCGTTCAGGTCGGCCGGACGTTAGGTTCAGAGAATCAGGGAGCCCTTGAGGCTCCACTTCTCCCTTCCACTCCTGGAGCCATTCGCGGCACCGTTCCTTTTGTTCTTGGTATACCATATCGAAACACAAATTGGCCATCTCATAGGGATCGCCTCGATAACCCAATGCCTGCGCGCGGTGCTGATCGCCGAATACCCAGATGACATTAGCGCGACGACTGCTAGTTTGATCGATGGACGTAGTGTACCGCCTGGCAGTCTCGCCTCCTTTTCTGGTTAACCCGCGTCGTACTTGTCGTACATCGCTACAATATAGGGATGGTCGGGATCGTACTGCGTGAGGGGTACTGGGTTGGCTACCTCACCCACCACTCGACAGCCAGTGCCGGGAGCCCTAACCGCTGCATCACCCAGTTCCGTACGACAAGCGTCGATCAACTTCTGCAGCCGTGACGCTACATCGGGATGGTCGGCCAGCACATCGTTGGTCTCACCCATGTCGTCTGTGAGGTTGTACAACGCGCTGACAATCTCATCCTGCTTGCGGAGATGCAGCTTCCACGGGCCCGACCGCACGGCCTCCAAGTTATCCATGTGGTAGTAAAAGAAAGCCCCGTGAGGTGACGCTGCCTCGGCCTGGCCCAACCACAGCGGAATGACATTCCGACCATCGATGGTGTTGTCGGGAAGAGACTGGTCGGTGATATGGGCGATGGTAGGGAGGAAGTCCATGGCAGAAGTCAACTCAGAGCAAATCGAACCAGCCGGAACCCGCCCCGGCCACCGCACAATACAGGGAACTCGCATACCGCCTTCCCAAGTCGTACCCTTGGTGCCGCGCAGTGGACCGTTGCTGCCGCCCTCACCGCGAGCCCGCGATCCATTGTCCGACGTGAACATGACGATCGTGTTGTCTTTCAGCCCAAGGCGTTCCAATTCGTCCAGAATTACCGCCATCGCCCAGTCAATGCACTCCACAGCGGCTCCATATGCGCCGTTTTCGGATTGACGCAGGAAACGATCCGGGGTGTAATGTGGCAAGTGCACGTGCATGTGGGCAAAATACAGGAAGAACGGTTGGCGGCGCTTTTCTCGCATGAAGCGGACACATTGTTCGACATAGCGTTCCGTGAGCGAGGTTTGGTCCGGCTGCTCTTCGATGACGTCTTCATCAGCCAGCAGCGGCAGCGGAGGCCACTGGCGGCGAGGCGGCCTACCGGGCCTGGATGCTTGGCGGCCCATATCATTGCTGAACGGCAGGCCGTAGTAGCGGTCAAAACCATGCCGCGTGGGAAGAAACTCCTGCTGATCACCGCAGTGCCACTTCCCTACCAGCATGGTGGCGTACCCTGCTTGTTTTAGCAGGCCGGCGATGGTTGTTTCCTCGGGATTCAGCCCTTGCGCTTGCCCGGGGAACAGGACCCACTGGCCGGCGAAACTGCCAAACCCTATCCGCCGGGGATAACAACCGGTCAGCATAGCACCGCGAGACGGGGAGCATACAGGTGAGCCCATATAGAAATCCGTGAAGCGCACGCCCTCTGCCGCTAGCCGATCGACAGCTGGGGTCTTGTTAACAGAAGACCCATAACATCCTAAATCACCATAGCCTAAATCATCGCAGTTAATAAGAATTATGTTTGGTCTTGACTGTTTCATACTCTGTCCCTCGTTTCTGGTAAAGCACACGGTGCGGTTAACTGATGTGGGGTAGTCTAAAAGAATCGCCCGTCTTCTCGAGCCAGCCGCGCAGGCACTCCTGTAATTCCGCTCGTTTCGCACCATGGAGCGGATTGTACGCCAAATTGACCTCTTCAAAAGGATCATTGCTGAGGTTGAAAAGCATCCACGGTTGACCCTCAAGGACAACATATTTCCAGCCGTCCCGCGTAACGACACCGCGCCAGGGTCTATCGATGCTATGGCCGTGGCCGGTGGGTACACAGAGCTGGATGAAAGCGGAGTCCGGTTCATCCGCCACGGTATTCCCGGGCAGACGATACCCCGAGTAGTCTGTGCCTTCCATCCATTCAGGTATGGGAATGCCGCAGAGGCCAAGGGTCGTGGGCGCAATGTCCACATGGTTGATGGGCACCGGATGATACCCTTGTCTGCGGTCATACGACAGGCGGCCGCCACCCATGATAAAGGGGATCCGTAGTGACTCTTCCCATGGATTCGTCTTGAGAAATTGCCCATGACTTCCAAGCATATCGCCATGATCGCTGAAGAACAGAATGTGTGTATTGTCAGCCTGGCCGACCTCATCCAGCTTGGCCAGGATTCGGCCGATATTCCAGTCCAGGTTTTCGATCATTGCGTAGTACCCGGCCAGCTGACGACGGGCAGGCAGCTCATAGTCACTGTGACTCGGAACGTTAGGACGCAGCGTCAGAGCTCCCGGCGTATGATTGGCCATCCACTCCTCAGGCGCTACATAGGGATTGTGCGGTGGTTGGACCTGCAGCGTCGCGAAAAACGGGTCTTCCTGTTCATCCAGGTAGTCCAGGAGTAAATCCGTTAAGGCATCCGTCTCATAGCCAGGGAGCCGCCAGTGTTCGTCACCTTTCCCGCGATCACCGTGTACCCAACAGTCCCACTGACTGTTGTTGTTCTCATACCCGATCCACGTGTCAAAGCCGCCACGCCGATCCTTCGGTATGATGTGCTTCGCAGCACGGCCGCCTTTCTCTTTGAAGCCATCCAAGTGCCACTTGCCAAAATACGCGGTGTGGTATCCAGCACCGCGAAACGGCTCGGCGATGGTAGGCATACCTTCAGGGAGCGGGTATTCATGTCCCGGGACAGCTTGGTGGGGGTAGCGGCTGGTTAGCATAGAACCGCGAAACGGGCAGCAGAGAGGCGTCCCCGCTACCGCGCCGGTAAAGACGATGCCTTCGGCTGCCAAACGGTCAAGGTTTGGGGTATGTACATTGGGGTCGCCCATAAACCCGACAGCCTGCTGGCGCATTTGATCAGCGGTAATCCATATGACGTTGCATTTTGCATCTGCTGCAGACAATACTTTCCGCCTCCTCTGTATATCTGTATAGGAGAAGGCCCCTAACGGGGCCGCGTTACTAATTGACAGCTATTCTGAGCTCCAGTACTGCGTGCGGATGATTTGTGTTCTTCTTCGGCGTTTTTCAGTGAATACCCTTTCAAACGGCAAACATTGCTGATTAGTTGTCACTTAATTCGTAGTCTTTTTTGTTCGTTATAGCGAACCTTCTGCAGGGAACAAAAGCAATTTCTCGAATGGATAGTTTGACATGGAATAAGAAACGAGGTCATCTAAAATGCAGCGATGGAATAAAGTAGTGACTGTAGTCGCATTGCTTCTATTTCTGAGCATGAGTGCCCAAGGTACTGAACTCACAGAATCTGACCTGGAAGCTTTCTTCGATGGGATGGTCGCGGCGCAGATGGGAGAGTACACTTCCCCTGGAATCGTGCTGGCCGTAGTGCATGATGGTGACATTGTTTTGGCTAAGGGTTACGGCTGGGCCGACAAGGTCAACCGCACTCCTATCGATCCCGAGCGAACACTATTTCGTACAGGATCGAACTCCAAACTCTTTGTGTGGAACGCAGTTATGCAGTTGGTCGAAAACGGAGAGCTCGACCTTGATACCGACGTCAACGGGTACCTGGACTTCCCCCTGCCGGACACACTCCATGATGGTACACCAGCCGATCCTATCACCATGCGGCATCTCATGACGCATACAGCAGGCTTCGAGGACGTGCTGACGGAGGTCTTCGTCAACCGAAGTGAACAGGTGCGTCCCCTCGGTGAATATCTGCGCGACATTCCGGCTCGAGTGTACCCGACAGGACACATGGCCGTATACTCGAATTATGGTTCATCCCTGGCCGCTTACATTGTAGAACAGATAAGCGGCATGGACTTCTCGAGCTACATAGAAGAGCACCTTTTTGGCCCTTTGGCTATGAACTTCAGCACATTTCGACAGCCACTGCCGGAATCGCTGCAGGACTACGCAGCCACCGGCTATCTTGTACACCGCCACGAGCCGCAGACCGCTGAGTTCGAATTTGTGCAGTCCTATCCTGCAGGCGGCCTAAGCAGCTCGGCTGTGGATATGGCGCGATTCATGATCAGCCAGCTCCAGTTGGGAGCTGCGGAAGACGCACGAATTCTGGAAGAGGATACTGCTGCGTATATGCAGCAGAGGCATTTCACCCATGACCCGCGCATGCCGGGCATGACCCTGGGCTACATCGAGGGCAGTTATAACGAACGGCGGGTTCTGCTGCACGGCGGCGACACCATACAATTTCACACCGGCCTTTTCCTGCTTCCGGACGAAAATACCGGCCTCTATGTTTCCTACAACGGTGCCGATACAGCCATGGCTCGCGCCGTGCTGTTTAATGCTTTTATGGACCGATACTTCCCTGCGGATGACTCTCCCAATCCAGAACCACTCCCAGTTGATCCGAGGCAGTACTCTGGCTTCTTCATGTCTGCGCGGTCCAATTTCACAGGCCCCGAGGCTTGGTTAAGTCTTATCCAGCAGACTACCGTAGGAGTCGATGATGATGGTCTACTTACCATGGTTACCATGGGAAGACCAGTGAGATATCGACAGACAGAACCAGGGTTTTTCGTGTCCCAAGACGGTTCTGCACGTATGACAGCAGTTTTTGATGAAAGCCGCCAGGCCATCCGCCTGCTCACAAACAGCCCGTTTCCCCTGGTGCGTGTGCCTTGGTACGCTAGCCTGCCCATTCTGGCCATCGTCCTGGCAGGCGGACTGCTTGCCTTTCTTATCTCAGGCATCTGTTGGCTGCGGCGTCTTATCAAGGAGAACCTTCTCGGCAGGCGCTCTTCTGCTTTGCGTCTCCGGCTGCTGGGATCACTTTTCGCAGCCGTGCTGTTTGGCATGACCCTGCTGTTTGGCTTGTCTCTGTTAGACACGAGCCCGGTCTACGGACTGCCCAACATGTTCTTCGAGGCACCCGCAAGACTGTACCAGGCGCTGCAGGTTTTGTCGTTTGTCTTAGCGCTTCTCAGCACAGCCATGGTCATCACCGCTGTTTTCGCATGGGTACGCCGCTTGGACAGTATTTGGGGCCGCATTCATTTTAGTGTGCTGAGTCTGTGGAGCGCTGGTATTGCTGCCTTTTTCTACTATGTGAACTTTCTCCGAATAACGTAAAGAGACAGCCTCAGAACAACCGGATGACTCCAGGTGTTCTGAGGCTGTCAACAGCCGCTAAATGCACCGGCGGTCCCTACCGCTTACGGTAGCAGAACCACCAATCCAAGCACTCGTAGCCTTCCTTGTCAGCTTCGGCTAGACGCTTCTTCGCTTCCTGCTCACTGCTAGGAGGCGGGATGATCACTTTATCGTCCAGCATGCCGTTATTGGGCCAGTTTTCCGGCGTGGCTACTGACTCTTTATCCGACACCTGGAGAGCCTTAACTGCACGAAGTACTTCATCAACGCTGCGTCCGATTTCCTGCGGGTAGTGCAGGATGATCCGGATTACGCCTTTGTCGTCCACGATGAAGACACTTCGCACTGTATTGCTGCCCTTGCTTGGATGCAGCATACCCAGAGTGGTTGCCGTGGTACCGAGTTCGTCGGCGATAACGGGAAAGCCAATCTCAACTCCAGCTTTCTCCTTGATCCACTCGACCCACTTGATGTGCGAGAAGACCTGGTCCACCGATAGGCCGATGAGCTTCGTGTCGTTGTCCTCAAATTCCTGCCGTTTCTTTTCGAAGCCGATAAACTCTGTGGTACAGACGGGAGTGAAATCTCCAGGGTGACTGAACAGGACAAACCAGCTACCCTTA
>SLOG01000321.1 GCA_007132635.1 Limnochordia bacterium | reverse complement strand
CCGTCGTGTTTTGCCAATCGACAACGGCACTGCCGCTGAAAATCATCCCAAGGTCGTCGGGGTGCAGAGCCACAGGAAGGTGTGTCCAGTGCAGCAAATCGCGGCTGACGGCGTGCCCCCAGTACATCGGCCCATGCACAGAGTCCATGGGGTTGTGCTGATAGAAAAGATGGTACTCGCCGCGAAAATGTACAAGTCCATTAGGGTCATTCGTCCAGTATCTCGGCGGGGTAAAATGGAAAGCAGGTCGATACGCTTCCGTACTAGGCATTCGTCGTCACGCCTCCTAACCCACACTGGCCTTGAGGATGTCCGCCAAAACAGAAGCTGTCACGTCACCTAGGGAATTCGCAACATTTCTCGTCTCACTCGCTGCCTGCGCATAGCGTTCCAACTCAGCATGATCGATCGTCTTGTGACCCAAGAACAGCTGATCCATCATACCGGCAAACTCACCTAAAGAATCCATGTCTAGCCAACGGATTATGTTCTCCACCTTGTCGGGAGCCGTTCGTTCGGTGAACCGCAGATATCCCCCGATCACGAGTCCGTTAGCTTGGCCATGAGGTATATCGTGGTAGTAGGTGAGCGGGTAGCCAAGCGCATGCACAAACGTTGTCCCGGTATGCGAGATCGTCATACCTCCCAACGCCGACGCGACCAGAAATCCATCGCGCTCTTCAGGGGTCAAGTCATCATGCATCAAAGCCTTCCTGTGGCGCCCCCACAGGCGAATACCATGCATGGCCAGCATATCACTGGCACTGTTGGCACGAGTCGAGAGATAGCCCTCTACGAGATGGGACAGGGCATCAACTGCAGTATCTATGGTAATACCTCGAGGGAGTGAGTCTGTGTAGCGCCAATCCAAGAAAGAAACCTTCGGAAAGAGATCGGGACCACCAAAGCCCTGTTTGGTTTCCTTTTCCGGAATCGTAAGAACCGAATAAGGCGTAACCTCGCTGCCCGTACCGGCAGTCGTGGGTATTGCCAGAATCGGCAGAGGTTGATTGGGCCAGTTCTTGTCGTAGAGCTGGGCCGCTGCCATATCGTTGGCAACCAACACCGCCACGGCTTTGGCAGCATCCAGCGGCGAACCACCGCCGATGGCTACTATGAAATCCGGTTTGAAACGGCGTGCAGACGCGCTCGCGACCTCCACATTGTCCAGTGACGGATTGACCTCTACTTCAGAGAACTGCTCGTATTCAATACCTTTGTCCGCCAGAACAGTAGTCACGTCATCTAACGCCCCGCTCAGTTTGGCCGAATTAGGGCCCGTCACTATAAACGCTCGACGCCCCATACCCTCGAAGTACTGGCTGTTCTTTTGCACACAGCCCTCTCCATGCACCAGACGAGTGGGAACGAAAAAATTGAAATCCAACACTATACCACCTCTCTCTATTACCGTTGTGAGAGCTCTTCGTACACTTCATTATAGAATAGAGCGTTCTCGACGGGAGTATTGGCCGGAATGTGATTGCCCACGGCCATGAAGAAACCTGGACAGTGTTTCCCAATAGCCATGCAGCGCTCCACCTCCTGCCGAATCTCGTCACGGCTTCCCGCCAGGAGAACCCGCGTATCGGCATTGCCAATAAACGCATGAGTCTGCCCG
Organism: Limnochordia bacterium; assembly: GCA_007132635.1. Taxonomy (GTDB): domain Bacteria; phylum Bacillota; class Limnochordia; order Darwinibacteriales; family SLO01; genus SLOG01. The sequence continues at coordinate 4,914 of SLOG01000321.1, read as the reverse complement.
AAGTTGTCAGCGATATACTGCATATCTGTGCATGGCTCTAGGGCGAAGCCATGTGCGCCGCAGGCGGCAATGTCATCAATGAACATGGTGTAATCGCCATCGGACGTGAACAGAATTTTTTTGCCGGACTCCAAAACCGGCCGCCACAGGCGCTTATACGCCGGGAAGACGTACTCGCGGTACCACGCGGGATTCAGTACGGGACCACTCGTCCAGCACAGATCATCATGGCACATCATCACAGGAATATCCGTATTGGCAAACGCTTCGAAAAACTGCTGTATCCACGCTTCATAACGCTGAGCCACTTCCCCAAACCGCTTGGGATCACTCCCAGCAGCCAGAAGAAGCATCTCCCAGCCAAAGGCTGCGATGAAACCGGAAAACATGGTGATGTAGACGCCGCTGCTGTTAACAGCATCAGGAAAACGCCGGCAGTTGTTCTCGTAGGCTTTCGTAAATTCGGCTTCCAGATTCGGCAGACGCCCGTATTCCTCCATGGGATCAAAGTCGAACACATCGTCCGGGGTGACAAACGGACTTGCCTGAGCCTCTCGCCTATCGACTCCGCCTGCGGCGTACACTGCATGGCCCATATCCGTCTTGCGTCCATGCATATAATTGTCAGAAACCATAACACTCCAGATGTAGTCGAAATTCCATGCTTTGGCAAACGCTTCACTGGCCTGTCGCTTCTCAGCATCCGGGCTGTGTACGCTTACGTCCCGACCTGTTACGACCTTAACCAGTTCCCAATGCTGATCGACACTATATTCCGTTCGAGGTACTCTCTTTGGCATTTCCAGGTTTAGCGCTGCCCAACCGTCTTGTAGGGACATTGTATCCACTCCTCGTATGCTTGGGTTTTTGCGGCTCTAATGGTGGTCGCTTCGCTGCAGGCGGATAACATTCCAAGATAAGGGCGCCAGACTCGCCGTTACCGTGCCCGCATCCACTTGACTTGACGCACTTCGCTGCGGGACCACGTTGTTCGGTCGGTTCCGAGTGTTTGTGGCCTTTGGATCGTCGTGTCGAAGCACCACGTGCTCCAGCAGGCCATAGTCCTCGAAACCGCCAAGAGTGACTTCCAGCGGTAGGGTGTTTTCCAGATCTCGGTTGACCAAAAACAGGGTCAGTTCTTCGTTGTCCTCAAGAAACACGGGTACCATTTCCAGTAAGGGAACCTCGGAAAAATCCTTCGTATCGTACTTGGGCGAATTCACAATGGGCTGCAGTACTGTCCCGCGGCCATACAGGGAGGCATGGAGAAATGGGTAAAAGATCGTCTGACGCCAGGCGCCGCCTTGGCTGTCCGCCATAATGGGGGCAATGACGTTTACGAGTTGTGCAAGACAGCCGATCTTGACGCGATCGGCATGCTTAAGCAGCGAAATCAGCATGCAGCCCACAAGGACTGCGTCCTCATGAGTATACACGTCCTCCAACTGCGGTGGTGCCGTTGACCAAGGTTCGATAGCTGCCGTTTCTTCATTAGAGTGGAACCACACGTTCCATTCGTCAAACGATAGGTTAATCGTCTTCCTGCTGCGCTTCTTCGCTTTGACGAAATCGCACACCGCTGTCACACTTTCGATAAAGGCATCCATGTCCAGTGAACGAGCGAGGAAGTTCGCCGTATCTCCATCTCGGTTCCCATAGTACGTATGGAGCGAGATGTAGTCCACCAAGTCGTAAGTGTGCTCGAGAACTGTGGCTTCCCACTGAGGAAATTCGGGCATGCCTCGATTCGAACTGCCGCACACCACCAACTCAATGGAAGGATCGACCCACTTCATGACCTTCGCCGCTTCCACAGCAGTGCGGCCGTACTCCTGCGCTGTCTTGTGGCCGATCTGCCAAGACCCATCCATCTCATTACCAAGACACCATGTCTTAATCGCGTGAGGCATCTCCCATCCATGCGAACGCCGCAGATCACTCCAATATGTTCCTTTCGGATGATTGCAGTACTCCACAAGACTTCGGGCAGCGTCGGCGCTGCGGCTTCCCAGGTTGACTGCCATCATCACGTCCGTGTGGGCTTTGCGGCACCAATCAACGAACTCATTGACACCAACCTGATTGGTCTCCACAGCCTGCCAAGCCAGCTCCAAACGACGAGGGCGGTCTTCTCGAGGGCCAACGCCATCCTCCCAGTTGTAGCCTGACACGAAATTGCCACCTGGATACCGGACCGTCGGGACTCGAAGTTCACGCACGAGATCGAGAACATCCGTTCGAAACCCCTGCTCATCCGCGCTAGGATGGTCGGGTTGGAAGATACCTCCGTATACTGCTCGGCCAAGGTGCTCGATAAACGATCCAAAGAGCCTTTCGTCTACCGAGGCTATAGTATACTGCCTATCTAACACGACACGAGCTTGCTTCACATTTTTCCACTCCTTCCAGTGTTCGGGGAGATACTGGTTTTACAAAATTATCGCGCTCTGATACACTACCGATGAAACCAACAACTTGGATAGAGGAGGGACTGGACTATGTCCCATGTTTTCGTGAAATACGGTCACGATGGCCGCCAGTTAACGTACGACATTCTCGAATCCATGCGGCTTGGCCGACAACTCGATCCAGCCATGACTTTCGGGATCAAACCCAACCTTGTTCTGGCCAAACCATCCGAAAGCGGTGCCACCACGGACCCGCAGGTGACAGCAGGCATCATCGAGTACCTGCTCGACCATGAGTGCAGCCGAATAACCATTATGGAGAGCTCATGGCTCGGCGATTCCACAACAAGAGCCTTCGCCAAGTGCGGTTATGAGGCTCTAAGCCAAAGGTACGGTGTGCCTTTGGTTGATCTCAAGCGAGACTCCACCTATCGATGCCGCGTCGACGACCTGGACCTTGATATCTGTAGAACCCCGACGGACGTGGATTTCCTCATCAATGTTCCGGTCCTCAAGGCGCACTGCCAGACACATCTAACCTGCGCACTCAAGAATCTTAAGGGGTGCATCCCCGACACGGAAAAACGCCGTTACCATACTTTGGGACTTCACCGGCCGATCGCCGCTCTTAACAAGGCGCTCCGCCAGTCGTTAGTCGTTGTGGACGGCATCATCGGCGATTTGACTTTCGAGGAGGGCGGGACACCGGTGACCATGGATCGGGTAATCGCCGGTCAGGACCCCACCGCAGTCGATGCCTACTGCGCAAGCCTTCTAGGCCTGTCACTAGAGCAGGTCCCGTATATCAAGATGGCGGCAGATTTGGGCGTAGGGACGAGTGAGTACTCCATCACTGCATTGAACAGCGGCAGTGAGGCCAGCCTTCACACAGGTTCTATAGGTCATCTGACCAAATGCGTTGCAGAAGATCAGGCCTGTTCTGCTTGTCTCGGAAGCCTCATCCATGCGCTTCGCCGACTGCAGGACAACGATCATCCGGCACCGCGTCAAACGCTGCACATCGGCCAAGGATACCGTGGCCGAGGCCTGCCAGGGGTCGGGGTTGGCTCCTGCACGCAGGGAGCATCTGTGCATGTGCCGGGCTGTCCTCCCAGTGCAGCCCAAATTCTTGAGGTTCTGACCAATATGCTGTCCGATGACGACGCGAAAAACTCCTCCTCATCCTAGGAGAAGTCCTCCAAACCATCTATGAGAACCGCTCGAACAGGACTCCCGTCCCCGCCGGTAATCTTCAGTGGCAGGGCTGCCAATAAGTAACGGCCGGGGCTGACATGGTCTAGGACGACGTTCTCAATAACGCCTAACTCCGCTCCAAGAATAATTCTATGGACCACGGCTTCTCTGCCGAATTGGGCAATCGAGAGATAATCAACGCCAACACCCTCGACACCTTGCGCCACTAGGTACAGCGCGGCCTCCTCTGTCAAAAAGGCAAAGTCCTCTTGAAATGTATCCTGCCTCTGTCGCTGACCATTCTCTGTTTTGAAGAGTACAATGTCCCCAGAACGTATAGCAGCGGTTTCTACAGCCTTCAAATCGATAGAAGGACCCGCAGCCTCGACCACGACGGCTGGCCCGCAGAAATGCCGCAGTTCGACCTTATCTAGAGTGCGGCCTTCGGACAAGAAATGATAAGGCGCGTCCACGTGCGTACCGGTATGCGAACTCATCTGCAGCGCTGTTATATTGGCAGTGCTGCCGCTCTGTATCGAACCCTGCTGCGTGAGACGAAAGGGTTGGTCGCCCGGCCAAACCACCATGCCTTCTCGAAGCTCCAATGAAATGTCGATAATATTCAGTTCCGCCACCTCATCTCCCCTAATACTCTTGAGCCATGACGTCGGCCGCCGAACCACTGGTAACTCGCTGCACGCTGTACATGGGACCTTGTTTTACAACTCGTACCTGAAACGAACTCCCATCAACGATAATCTCGGTCGGTTTTTGCTTCCGGCTCACTTGATACAGTGTCGAACGTATGGTGGACTCGTTGACATCATCCCGCTCTTTCATGAATTCCTTGACGACAGCTTTCGCCGAAACCGGCTGCATGTCATGCGTCCCCAAGCGTTCGACAAGAGCTACAACCTGCTGCGTGAGTGAACTCCCCGAGGAATGTTTCCGATACGGTTCGCGCAAAAATGCGTCAATCTTTCGCAGACTCGCTTCCTTTTTCGCCAGCTGCTCACGCAGGTCTAAGATCTCCTCCTGCAGTGCAACCTTAGCCTGTCGCAGCGACTCCTCATAGTTCACAGCGACACCCCCTTTTTTCGCCCATTTGAGGCAGACAAGTACCCGGCAGCGAGACTATAGGGCAGTTGATTTTCTCGATTTTGACGAGGGCCAGTTCACGCCGTTTACCTAAAATGCCAGGTGAACGGCATGGCGTGATGCCCTCGTCCATAGTAAAACGGAGAAAATCAACGCCTTCCTATTCAGTCGTTGGCTGCGGCATAGTATTACGGGACCATATCTGCATTCTACT
>SLOG01000293.1 GCA_007132635.1 Limnochordia bacterium | reverse complement strand
CACCTTTGATGCAATTGTTCAAGCAACGAAGCCGTTGAGTTGTAATTTATGAAACGTGGACCCTTACCATATATAATCGCCTTCGTACTGCCATTGGCCTTTTCCTGTCTTAATGTTATCGGACTGGCCCATGCACAGCAGGCCAGGGTAGAGCTGACTCCCGATGAAATACTGATGGGTCAGCACGGACGAATGGTGATTGAAGCAGAGGCACCTTCCGGTGGCCACATCATATTGCCTGTCTTTGCCGATACCATAACAGGCGAAATTGAAGTGATCGGCTTTGGGAGTCCCGATACCCTGCACAAGGACGATAAACTGATCGCGCTGCGGCAGACACTTGTAATCACGGCATGGGAAGAAGGTTATTACCCTGTTCCCCGTCAGCTTTTTAAGTATGTCTTTGAAGGTGACACCACGCTGTTTGAGAGCCAGGCTGCTTTATTGCAGGTTAAGGGCGTAGAGGTTGATATGGCCGAGAAATACAGGGATATCCGTCCCATATGGCTTATTCCGCTTACCTTATGGGAACTGCTTCGCTGGGTGCTGCCTGTCATTGCGGTTGCCCTGCTGTTGTTTTTCCTGATCAAATGGTTGCGCGGGCGCAAGGTGCGATTAGCTGAACCCGACATCTGGGAAAAGCCGGATGTCCCTGCACATATAGCAGCCATTTCCAGCCTTGAAACATTAAGACGAAAAGAACTTTGGCAGGGGGGCAAGATCAAACTATACCACAGTGAGCTGACGACAATCCTGCGCCTCTATCTTCGCAAAAGGTTTGGGGTCAACGCCATGGAGATGACCACAGCGGAGATCATGCACCTGTTGCCGCAAAAGACCAGGGATGCAGCATTGACAGAAAAAGCCCGGGGTATATTGGAAATGGCTGATCTGGTAAAGTTTGCCAAACATCAGCCCGGGCCGGAGGTACATGAACAGGTTCTGGAATTGGCGCTGGAATTTGTAAGAAAAACAATCCCGGATGACGCCGGTACGCAAAAAAAAACCGAAACGATGGAGCTGACCCGGCACGTTAAGGTCATTGACAAAGGAAGGAAATAAATAAACATGTTTTCTGATATTGATTTTGCATATCAACCCTGTTTGTTTCTGCTGGCTGTTGTGCCACTGTTGGCCATATGGTACTTTATGACCTCCAGAGAGCGGTCGTCAGACATCCTCTTTTCACATTCGGCATATCTGGATGGGGTAAGGTGGAGCCTTCGCATGCGGATGAGGCACCTTCCTTCTGTCTTGCGGCTGCTGGCCATCGGTTTGTTGATTGTTGTTCTCGCCAGACCGCAAAGCACATCAAGCACCCGGGAAGTATCGATAGAGGGTATAGACATCATGATCGCGCTTGACATTTCCGGTTCCATGCTGGCGGAGGATTTTCAACCCAATCGCATGGAAGCCGCCAAGGAGACTGCCATGGATTTCATTGATCTGCGGGGAAACGACCGCATTGGGGTGACAATATTCAGCGGGGAAAGCTTTACCTTATGTCCGCTAACCACGGATCATGCACTCTTAAAGGAGCTAACAGCAGGGGTCTCGACCGGCATGGTTGAAGATGGAACCGCCATCGGCGATGGCCTGGCAACGGCCATCAATCGCTTGCGCGACAGCGAAGCCGTCAGCAGGGTGATCATCCTGCTGACGGACGGCATTAACAATACGGGCGTAATAGACCCGCTCACCGCTGCTGACATGGCAGCCCTTTTCGACATCCGTGTTTACACCGTAGGCGTAGGAAGCAGCGGGGCTGTCCCCTACCCTTTTCAAACACCCCTGGGCATCCGGTACCAGGATGTGGAGATCCCCGTGGATGAAGCGCTGCTGAAAGAGATTGCAACCATCACCGGCGGACAGTATTACTGGGCCGACAATCAGGACGCGCTGGGAAACGTCTATGCAGAGATCGACAAGATGGAAACATCCATCATCGACCATACTGAATTTGTGCGCGTTCGCGATGAATATATGCCTTTTCTGATCCTGGCGATGATCTTTATTGCGTTGGAGACGGTTTTGAGATATACCTGGCTTCGGACAATCCCTTAGCCGGCAAAAACAGGCAGTGAAACACCAACCGGCGCTGCCGGTAAACAAGCCGGAATGCTAACCTGAACATGGAGAATGCACTCCGGAACAACAAAATAAATGTCGAACCAGCGAAGTTATATAACAGCGAGTGGTCAATGGAGATGATACGATTCGAAAATCCTGAGTGGACAGGCCTCTTTTTGCTGATACCGCTATTTTTCATGCTGTTTTTGCTGTCGCGGTATCGGAGGAGAAAGGCCATACAACGTTTTGGGCAGCTTAGGGTATTGTCGCAAATGATGCCGCTGGTATCGGTATACAGGCCATGGTTAAAATTTTCCCTGCTAATGCTTGCCTTTGCGATGATGGTTTTGGCTGCCATCAACCCGCAAACAGGAAGCCGCATGGAAGAGGCCAAGCGGGAGGGTGTTGATGTTGTGGTGGCCCTTGATGTCAGCCGGAGCATGATGGCACAGGACGTGCTTCCCAGCCGCCTTGACAGGGCCAAGCTGGCAGTCAACAGGCTCATCGGTCAACTGGGGCAGGACAGGTTCGGGCTGGTGGTATTTGCCGGAACGGCACATACACAGATTCCACTTACAAATGATCACCTGGCAGCCCAAATGCTGTTGCAAAGCGTAAACACCGAAAGTGTATCGGTACAGGGGACAGCCATCGGCAGGGCCCTGGAAAGGGCGATGGCTTCTCTCCCGGATGAAAACATGAAAAACAAGACCATAATACTCGTCAGCGACGGCGAAAGTCACGAGGATGACCCATTAGAATACGCACACCGGGCCAAAGAGATGGGTGTAACAATCCATACCGTGGGGATCGGCAGCCGGGAAGGCGCCCCTATACCCATCATGGAAAACGGAACCGTCAGGGGTTACCTGCGCGACAATGATGGCAATACAGTGATCACAAGGTACGACGAGCAACTAATGCGCAGCATCGCTGAAGCCACAGGTGGGGTCTTTCGTCACGGCAGCGGCGCAGATATGGGACTTGACCATATTCTGGAGAAAATACGCGCACTCGAAAAAGAAACCTATGAAACGACTATATTCGCCGAATATGAAAGCCGGTTCCACTATTTTACGGCATTGGCACTTCTTTTGCTGGTAATAGAAATGTTCTTCATGGAAAGAAAAAACAAATGGTTTCAGAAAATCAGGCTTTTTGATTGATTATGATACGAACAAATTCATTTGTGATGCTTCTTCTGTTGCTTGCCGGTAATATCTTTGCGACCGACGTTCGTCAATGGATCAGGGAAGGCAACAATCTCTTCGAAGAAGGCAGATATGCCGAAGCGGAGGAAAAATACCTTCAATCCCTTGAGCATGATGCAGACAACTTCAAGGCATTGTTCAACCTGGGAAATGCGTTATACATGCAAGGCAGGCTCGGTGAAGCACAAGAGGTATTTGATGCCCTTTCGTTTGTTGCCCCTTCTGATGAGGGCAAAGCCAGTGCATTGCATAACCTGGGTAATGCCTATCTGGGTGCAGGCCAGATCCCTGAAAGTATCGAAGCCTACAAGCGGGCGCTACGTTTAATGCCTGATGAAGAAGACACCCGCTATAACCTGGCATACGCATTGAACCTGCTCGATGAGATGCCACCCGCAGAGGAGCCGCAGCACGATGACACAACGCCGCCAACATCTGAAGAAGACATTTCGCCTGATCGGATCGATCAGCTTTCTCCGCAAGACGCCGAAAGAATACTGGAAGCCATGAAACAGCAGGAACAAAAAATACAGGAAAGGATCAACCGGGAAGATCAAACAAGAGAGCCTGTAAGGACAATACGGGAATGGTGAATCATATCATTATGGGAAAGCTTTCGTTGCACATACTTGTGTTTTTGTTCATGGCATCGCTGGCATGCCATGCGGAAGAAGTGACTTTTTCTGCCTCGGCCCCTTCATCGGTCGGGGTCGGTGAACGGTTCAGGCTGACCTTCACCCTTAACGCCCGGCCTGATCATTTTGATGCGCCTGTTATTGATGGTTTCCGTGTGATCTCGGGGCCCAGCCAATCATCCAGCACCTCAACACAGATCATCAACAACCAGGTCACCACAACGGTTTCGTTCTCTTACACGTATGTGCTGGAAGCGAGAGAGGAGGGTGACCACCTTATCCAACCCGCAACCGTGCATGTTGACGGCAAAGATTATTCAACTGAGACGATCCGGATAACAGTGGATGCCTCCGCAGGACCTGGTCCGCAAAGGACTCCATCAAAGTCCCTGGAAGAACCCGGTGAAAGAGACAAGCCAGCTGCAGAAGATATTTTTATCCGGGCAATCGCCAGCAATGCCAATCCATACAGGGGAGAGCAATGCATCATCAGTTATAAGCTCTACACTAGACTGCCTGTCACAAACTACTCCATCGAACGGCTGCCAGGCTTCCAGGGCTTATGGTCGGAAAATATCACACGCAGCGGTCAACCGGGAGTGTATTCCGAGGTAGTGAACGGCATTTCCTATAATGTTGCCGAGATAAGGCGTGTCGCAGTCTTTCCGCAACGCACCGGCAAGATACGGATTGATCCCATGGAGGTTGAACTGGCGGTAAGGATGCGTGCAACAAGGCCGCAACGCCCGGGCAGCCTCTTTGACGAATTTTTCGGAGGCTCCCCTTTCGACCGTTTTCAGACCGTATCACACCATGTTCAGTCTAATGTGCTCACCCTGAATGTTTTACCCCTGCCCGAACAAAACCGGCCGGACAATTTCAGTGGCATCGTCGGTACATTCAACATGGAGGCCAGGCTGAGTCATAAAGAGCTTGCCGTCAATGATGCCGCAAACCTTGTCATCACCATTGATGGCCGCGGGAACCTAAACATGGTCGAACCGCCGGAGCTCCAGTTTCCGCAACATCTCGATGTCTTTGACCCCCAACGGTCAGACAATATCAGGACAGGAAGCGACGGCATCAGTGGCAACAGGGAGTTTGACCATGTCATCATTCCGAGGAGTGGCGGCAAAGCAGAGATACCATCCATCCGGTTCACCTATTTTGACCCGAACCTGGAAGAATACGTTATCCGCACCGCCGGCCCATTTGAGCTTTATGTGGATGGTGACCATCTGGCAGACAACGCCCGCCATGGTATGCTTGCCGGGGACAGATACATGGCAGATGATATTCGTTTCATTCATACCCATTCCGTGTCGTGGCAACCCGCAGGAAAGCTGTTTTTCAAAAGCACCCCTTTCTACATTCTGCTTGGCGCTCCGGCAGTCCTGCTGCTATTGTTCCTGGTTATCTGGAAAAGACACCAGCATATGATCGAAGACAAGGCAGGCTTGCGCATAAGGAGAGCACGCAAGGTGGCCAGCAGACGGTTAAAAAGTGCCGCTGCCTCGCTAAAACAAGGGAAGAAAGAACCATTTTTTGATGAGATATTCAAGGCATTATGGGGCTATGTATCTGACAGGTTGAACATTCCCGTATCCCAATTAAGCAAAGAAAACGTGGCGGCTGCCTTCCGCTCAAAGCAGGTTCCTGACAGCCTCGCCAAAAGCTTTTTGGATGGTTTACAGGAATGTGAGTTCGCCCGCTTTGCTCCCAAGGGGATGGAAAGCCCCATGGAGGAAACTTACAACAAAGCGATGGATACCATTGTAACTCTCGAAAATGAATTGCGAAACCAACAACGGACAAAATCTTGATGAAAGCCATTGCCACAATATCTTTTTCCCTTTTGCCGGTCATTTTTGTTGCCGCATTTGGCCGTTCGTTGCCCGACCATGTCATGGAAAAGGCCAATCAGGCTTATATTGATGAAGCTTACCAGGAGGCTGTTTCTCTTTATGAGAAGATTGCAGAGATGGAATGGGAGTCAGCCTCATTGTATTACAATCTCGGCAACGCCTATTACCAGAAAGGCATGCTTGGCAAGGCCATCTTGAATTACGAGCGGGCATTGCGCCTAAACCCTTCAGACGAAGCGATCCGACATAACCTGCGCATCGCTGTGGGACAGACTGCCGACAGGATAGAACCCCTGCCCCGGCTGTTTTTTCTTGACTGGCACGACCGCTATGTTCTCCTGCAGCCGGTCGATGCATGGGCAAAAAACGTGATCATCCTGGTATTCCTCACGGCACTTTTTATTGCCTTATTCTTTGTGGCACGCAAAAAGGTATACAAGCAGCTTTGTGCAGGAGTGTCCATGGTCCTGATATTGTTGACCCTTGCGGGCTTCTATGCTGCCGGCAGGCAATATTACACCGTACATGAAAAACAGGAAGCCATCGTGATGGCGTCGCGTGTTGTGGTAAAAAGTGCGCCGGGTGAGCGCGGCATCGACCTATTTTTGGTCCATGAGGGGACCAGGGTGGAGATATCAAATACAGTAAGGGATTGGTCCGAGATACGGCTTGCCAATGGCAATATAGGATGGATAGAGCGCCGTGCGCTGGAAGAGATCTGATCAGTTTCTTTGCCTGCTTCGGTTATCCTGGCGATGGCGCCGTTGTGCTTCCCTGAACAGCATCCT
>SLOG01000331.1 GCA_007132635.1 Limnochordia bacterium | reverse complement strand
GCGGAGACGGGCGCGGGGCAGCACGGAGTGGCGACAGCTACTGCCTGCGCGTTGTTTGGTATGAAATGTGTGGTTTACATGGGCGAGGAGGACACGAAGCGCCAAGCTCTCAATGTGTTCCGGATGGAGCTTCTGGGTGCTGAAGTTGTGAAAGTCACCCGCGGCAGTCGTACACTGAAGGATGCAGTGGACGCTGCTTTGGACGATCTAATGGAGAACTACCGGGACACCTACTATATGTTGGGCTCGGCAGTAGGACCCTATCCTTACCCAGATATCGTGCGCGATCTGCAGTCCGTCATCGGTGAGGAGGCTCGCATTCAGATCCTGGAGAAGACAGGACGGCTTCCCGACTATCTGCTGGCCTGCGTAGGCGGGGGAAGCAATTCGATTGGCTTGTTCGCTCCCTTTTATGACGATAGGGACGTGAAGTTTGTTGGTGTAGAGCCTGGTGGTACGGGCAGTGCTGTCGGACAGCACGCGGCTCCCCTGAGTTACGGGAGCCCGGCAGTTTTGCAGGGTTTTCGCTGTTATACAGTCGTGGATGGAGCTGGCCAGCCAGCGACGACGAGTTCTATTGCCGCCGGATTGGACTATCCGGGTGTTGGCCCCGAGCATAGTTTCTATAAGGATAATGGCCGGGCTGAGTATGTTACCGTGTCGGACGAGCAGGCGTTGGAAGGTTTTCAACTTCTGTCCAGCACAGAAGGGATTATCCCAGCTTTGGAAAGTGCGCACGCCGTTTTCCATGCAGCTGAGCTTGCACGGACGCTGCCCACCGACAGTATTCTTATTGTTAACATTTCCGGACGAGGTGACAAGGATGCTAGTCAGGTATTCTCGCGGCTGCACGGGCATCACTCCTGAGGCGGCTATCTGAAGCGCAGAAAGGACGATAGGCTTGGTTAGGACAGAGGCACGTGGATATGTGAGTGCTGTTTTGATTGTGATCCTTGTTGGTATTACGATGATGATATGGCTCATGGATGGGAATGACGTTCAGGTCTTGGAGGATGGCGTGTATCGAGGCAGTGCAGAAGGCTATCAATCGGAGATTGTGGTTGATGTCACCGTTAGCGATGGCGGTATCAAGGCCATCGAAGTGGTGGATCATGGTGAGACACAGGGAATCGGTGATGCAGCATTCGACGAGATGATCCCGTCGATCATTGAGGCCCAAAGCCTGCATGTCGACATAGTGAGTGGCGCGACAGCTTCTAGTAGAGGTCTGCTCAGTGCGGTGCAAGTTGCATTGGAGGACGACTGAAGGCTGCATAGGCCTTATAAAGGGTAAGAAGCCAGGGCTTCCAATTGAGGGAAGCCCTGACTTCTTGAAAAAAAGCCAACCCTGCAAGGTCGGCTCAGAAGACACTATGGCGGAACCGACGGGACTCGAACCCGCGATCTCCGGCGTGACAGGCCGGCGTGTTAACCAACTACACCACGGTTCCAACAATGTTCATTATAGATCATTGCGTTGACGAATGCAATACGGAGATTTCGTTGCACCATACACGAGGTGGGTTAGTATGCGGCAGACAGGTGAAGTCATTCGAAAAGCAGGGTCGCGTGCCTGGGTCAAGGTTTGCGGTCCGGGAGCGGCATGTGAAAGCTGCTCGGGGTGTGTCAAGCTTTCTGATACCTCCAGTAAGATCGATCAAGTGTTTGAGGTGGAGGATTCGCTAGGAGTTAGTGTTGGAGACCAGGTTATCTTGGAGAGCTCAAATCAGATTCTGCTGCGGGCGGTGGCGATTCTGTACGGCGTGCCTTTGGCAGGGCTGATCCTAGGTTATCTGGTCAGCTTCTTCTTCACAAAAAACGACGGTCTTTCAGGGATTTGGAGTCTCGGTGGTCTTCTGGCAGGAGCTGCTGCAGCCCGTATGCTTGTCCGGAGGTTAGGTACGACAGTGGTTCCTCGCTTGGTAAGTCATTCGCTAAACAGATCCGAAGGGGGTTAGCTTTTTCGGGTATTGTACAATGACTTAAACGTAGCCCAAGCCGCGTTTGAGCCAGTCAATGCGGGATGCAGCCCGCTGCAGAAGAAGATCGGCTAACGTTAAAGCTACCATGGCTTCCACAACAATCACCGCACGCGGGACGATTATCGGGTCATGGCGACCTTCCACGGCGATGGTTTTGTTTTCACCGGCCCGCGTGACCGTCTGCTGCGATTTGTGGATCGACGGAGTCGGTTTGATGGTGACTCGTAGGCGAATGGGGGATCCGTCGCTAATTCCTCCAACACTGCCTCCGGCATGGTTTGTTGTCTTTTGGAGACGCCCGTCGCAATACTCAAGATTGTCGTTATGCTCAGAGCCGGACATCTGTGCCGCGCCGACACCACTGCCGATCTCAACGGCTTTCACTGCACCGATGGACATTAGGGCTTGTGCCAAGGTTGCATCCAGTTTATCGAAGACGGGCTCGCCGAGGCCAGGCGGTACGTTTTTCGCAATGCACTCGATTTGGCCGCCCGTGGAGTCTTCAGATTCCTTTTGGCGGGTTAGGTACTCGGCGGCCGTTTTGGCAGCATGAGAATCCGGCATCGCGAGGAAGTTCCTGTGGATTTCTGCGCGTTCGAAGTGTTTGGGATCGCTGACTATAGGCCCGATGCGACTGGTGTACGCGTAGATTTCAATGCCGAACTCGCTTAGGAGCTTGCGGGCCACGGCACCCGCAGCGACACGCCCAGCAGTCTCGCGCCCAGAACTGCGGCCGCCGCCTCTGTAGTCGCGAAAACCGTACTTCTGGTCGTATGTATAGTCTGCGTGACCAGGACGATAGTATTGACTGATTGCGGAGTAATCCTTGGGGCGCATATTCGCGGACGGTATGAGCAGCGATATAGGAGTTCCCGTCGTCATGCCGTTAAACACCCCGGACAGAATCTCAACTGTGTCGGATTCTTTTCGCGGCGTAGCAAAGGGTGACTGTCCCGGTTTCCGCCGCTCGAGGTCCACCTGGATGTCATCAGTGCATAGCGAGATTCCTGCCGGGCAGCCGTCGACGACCACACCTATGGCTGGTCCGTGGGATTCGCCCCATGTTGTGGCAGAAAAACACTTTCCGAATGTCGAACCGGACATGGTGGTGCCTCCTCATACACTGGGTTTTTGCCATCATACCGCAAACATGGCAGGAACGCAACCTGGAGTGGGTGTACTCACGGTTCTTGCTACGTTAAGACGGCGTTAAAAAAAGCCAAAGTTGTTGCAGGAGTTGGAGGATAAGCCGAGAATAAAGGTTAATCGGCGAGAGAATTTTTAAATCCTGGGGCCGCACAAACGAAATTCGTATAGGAGGTGAAATGCGGCTATCTCGGCTCGGTCTTGGGAAACATAGAAAGGAAGCGACACATATGTCCAATCCACTGATTTACTTGGCCCCCATTGGTTCCATTATCGCGCTTTTGTTCGCGGGTTACTTTGCGTCTACCCTTCGTCGCTACAGTGAAGGTACGGATGAGATGAAGGCTATCGCCGCGGCGATTCGAGAGGGTTCAAGAGCCTTTTTGCGCCGCCAGTATCAGACAGTAGCGATTTTTTTCTTCTCAATGTTTACCCTGCTTTATGTTCTGGTATTTATGGGATATCTTAATGTTTTTGTTCCTTGGGCGTTTATCACTGGCGGAGCCTTCTCCGGTCTAGCTGGCTTCATCGGGATGACCACCGCCACGTACACCAGCGCTCGAGTGACGAATCAAGCGAAGACGAGTCTAAACGCGGCACTGCGTGTTGCCTTTGCTGGCGGATCTGTTATGGGATTGGTCGTTGTGGGTCTGGGGCTTTTGGACCTAAGCATCTGGTATTTCCTTCTCAATTACGTATATCAGGCGATGGCAGAAGCTGATCGCATTCAGATAATTACCAGCACTATGCTAAACTTTGGTATGGGAGCCAGTGCCATGGCATTGTTTGCTCGGGTTGGCGGGGGCATCTACACAAAGGGAGCCGACGTTGGCGCTGACTTGGTCGGAAAGGTCGAGGCTGGAATCCCGGAAGATGATCCCCGTAACCCCGGTGTTATTGCTGACAACGTAGGTGACAACGTAGGTGACATCGCTGGATTGGGCGCGGATCTCTATGAATCCTATGTGGGGTCCATTGTAGCCACCTGTGCTTTGGCTGTGGCGGCAGGGTTTGGGACTGTAGGTGTTTTGGTGCCTTTGACCATGGCGGCTGTCGGTGTGCTGGCATCCATCGTAGGGATGTCCTTTGTCCGTACTGGTGAAACAGCAACCCAGGGAGAACTGCTGAAGGCCATACGCCGGGGTGTTCTGGTGTCCGGCGGGATCATAGCCATCATATCTTGGTTTGTGATCATTGCGCTGCTCGGTTGGGAGAACATCGGTATGTATTTTGCTGTGCTGTTTGGTTTGCTGGGCGGTATTGCCATTGGTTACTCAACGGAATACTTTACGTCGTCTGAGTATAAGGCGACGAAGACCGTGGCCGAGAGCGCCATTACGGGCCATGCTACTGTTATTATCCAAGGCATGTCTGTCGGTATGCTTTCCATTGCTCCGTTTACATTGGTCATTGTCTTCACAATCCTTGCTAGTTTCGTAGTTGCTGGGGGCCTGACGAGTTTCAATGTAGGTCTGTATGCCGTTGGTTTGGCGGCAGTAGGTATGCTGAGTACGCTGGGGATCACAATGGCAACGGATGCCTATGGCCCCATCGCCGACAACGCGGGTGGCATTGCTGAGATGTCTGCACAGAGTAAAGAGGTTCGTCAGAGGACGGACGCGCTGGACTCCTTAGGCAACACAACGGCAGCAACAGGGAAGGGTTTCTGCATTGGCTCGGCAGCTTTGACGGCCTTGGCCCTTATCGTTGCGTACCGTGAGCAGGTCTTCTTGATAGCTGACGATTTGGGTATGGATATGGTCTTAGACCTCTCCATTGTCAATCCCAAGGTGCTGGGCGGACTGCTTTTGGGCGGCATGCTTCCGTTTCTCTTTAGCTCCTTGACTATGCAAGCTGTGGGCCGCACTGCACAGATGGTCGTTTTGGAGGTGCGGCGTCAGTTTAAAGAGATCCCGGGTCTGCTAGAGGGAACGGGGAAAGCCGATTACGCGACGTGTGTTGACATTTGTGCTAAAGCGTCCTTGAAGGAGATGGTCTGGCCAGCCGCTGTGGCCATGTTGAGTCCTCTGGCTATGGGAATTCTTCTGGGCGTTGAAGGCGTTATCGGTTTGTTGACAGGAGCGCTTCTGTCAGGGTTTATGCTGGCTGTGTTTATGGCTAATGCTGGCGGCTCTTGGGATAATGCGAAGAAATACATCGAAGAAGGCAACCACGGTGGCAAAGGCTCTGAGGCTCACAAGGCGGCAGTAACTGGGGACACGGTTGGAGATCCATTTAAGGATACCTCGGGACCATCATTGGATATTCTGATAAAGTTGATTTCCATGGTTTCGTTGGTGTTTGCATCCTTCGTGGTCCAGAACGCGTTGTTCTAAAAGGTGATCGCGCTGCTCGGCCGCGGCCCGCGCTGAGCAACGCGCGAGGACTCAAAAGGGCATATAACCGGGTGTTGACATCGGCAGACCGTCCGGTTATAATTATATTTGTTCTGGCGGCGTAGCTCAGTTGGTCAGAGCATACGGTTCATACCCGTAGAGTCGCTGGTTCAAATCCAGCCGCCGCTACCAAGATCATCCGAGCCCTCATCGACTGGGGGCTCCTTTTTCATTATATCGGGAACTGGACTGTGTTTTTCTATGTATCGGGGTTGTAAAGAGGGTGCCGCCCGTTGCTTGGCGTGTCGCACGTCATTTTTGGAAAGGAGTCTGTATGGTGCCATGGATCTGCTTCCTCTGGTAGAAGAGTTCATCACTGCACATCGACTCCTGAGCGATAACGACAGGGTATTGGTATCTGTAAGCGGGGGGCCGGATTCTATGGCCCTCCTGCATTTGCTTCATAGGTGGGGACGCCGTCGGTTGGCAGTGTTTCACCTGGACCATGGGTTTCGCGCGGAGGCAGCCTCTGAAGCGGAATTTGTCCGCCGAGTCGCCGATGAATGGTATTTGCCCTGTCATGTGGTCACGCGGGACGTCGCTGCATATCTTCGCACGACGGGCGAGTCAAAACAGCAAGGTGCTCGCCAGGTGCGCTACCAAGAACTTCAGCGCATTCTGGATCATACGGGCTTTTCCAAGGCGGCTCTGGGGCATACGGCCGACGATCAGTCGGAAACGATTTTGATGCGGCTGCTTCGAGGCACTGGTCTCACGGGTTTGACTGGCATTCCAACTATGCGCGGCCCCTTTGTTCGACCTCTGCTGGCAGTTTGGAAACAGCAGATCCTTGTTTACTGCGAGGAGTACGCCGTACCTTTCTGCTGCGACCATTCGAATGATTCAATGGACTTTACTCGCAACCGCATTCGCTTAGACCTGATCCCGCACTTGGAAAAAGAGTATAATCCTCAGGTGCGGGCTGCACTTTGGCGGTTGGGGGACCTAACTCGGGCAGATGAGAACGAACTCCAGAGACTGGGAGAGGCGGCTTACACTGAATGTGTGCTGTCCGACGAGGCTAGCCAACGCTTGGATCGGGAGAAGTTTCGATCGTTGTCTTTAAGTATGCAGCGGCGAGTTCTCCGAAGGTGTTGTGAGTTGTTAAAGGGAACGACGCGCCGTTTAGAGCATGGGCATTTTGAGGAGCTTATTCGTCTTATCGAGCGTGCTGAGCCGTTCGAAGCTCGTCTGCCCCACATATTCGTTACCGGCGAGGCGAATACTGTAGTGCTGACGCAGACGATTGAACCCAGCAGCCCGGGGCTCCATGCGCGCGTGCTTCACGTTCCAGGCGAACTGAGCACTGGGTGTTATCGTGTCAAAGCATCTTGTATCACTTGCGAAGAGATAATGAAAGGACCAAGCGAGAGTCTTTGGATACAGGATTTTGATGCGGCCGATTTGTCTCTGCCGCTTCTCGTGCGAGGGAGAAAACCTGGTGATACGCTGCGGTCTTTTGGCGACAATAGGCAGCGCAGCCTGCGGCGCCTGTTTATCGATGCAAAAGTACCAAGAAGCAATCGGGATTCAATTCCGCTAATTTGCGACCAAGAAGAAGTGCTTTGGGTACCGGGAGTTCGAAGGAGTGAAAAAGGAAGGATTTCCCAACATACCAAGAGAATTATAAGAATATATGTAGAAAGCGACCAAGATTGTCAGAAAAGGCCCCGTGTGCTATAATAGGTCAACGTGGGTAACTATGTTGCGCTGGATTTTCGAGGGGAGGACATGCTTTGAATAAATTCCTGCGGGGGATCAGCCTGTATCTGCTTATCGCAATCATCGCTGTCTCCATTGTCAGCAGCTTGTATTCACCGAGCGATTCGGCTCGTGAGCTATACTATTCGGAACTCATCCGCTACCTTAATGACAACCAAATCGTGTCTGTTCGCATGATTGGTGAACAGAGAGTGGAAGGTGAACTCCGGGATGGGACCGAATTTGTATCGTCGGTGCCTTTCGGCAAGATGGCGGAACTGAGTGATCTATTGCTGGAGCGTGATGTGCAAGTCACAGCCGAAGCGCCCGCTACACCATCTTGGTGGGTTACCTTGCTGCCGAATATTATAACCCTGGTGATCTTCATCGCCATCTGGCTGTTCATACTCAACCAGATGCAGGGGGGCAGTAACCGAGCCATGTCCTTTGGCAAGAGCAAAGCGAAGCTTCACTCTGAGGAGAAGCCTCGCGTGACGTTTGCCAACGTGGCCGGTGTTGATGAAGCCAAGCAAGAGCTGGTGGAGATTGTCGAGTTTCTGAAAACACCGAAGAAATTTGCCGACTTGGGTGCCAAAATCCCCAAAGGTGTACTCTTAGTGGGACCGCCCGGTACTGGTAAGACTTTGTTAGCCCGTGCCGTCTCAGGGGAAGCGGGTGTGCCGTTTTTCAGCATAAGCGGCTCGGAGTTTGTTGAGATGTTTGTTGGTGTCGGTGCGTCTCGAGTGCGAGACTTGTTTGAGAACGCGAAAAAACACGCTCCTTGCTTGGTGTTCATTGATGAACTGGACGCCGTTGGCCGGCAGCGAGGTGCGGGGTTAGGCGGCGGTCACGACGAGCGAGAACAGACGCTAAACCAGCTGTTGACTGAAATGGACGGTTTTGAGGTGAACTCTGGCGTCATCGTGATGGCGGCCACTAACCGAGCGGATGTGTTGGATCCTGCTATTCTTCGCCCGGGACGTTTCGATCGCAAAGTTGTCGTCGATCGACCAGATTTAAGCGGCCGAGAAGCGATTCTGGAGATTCATGCAAAGAACAAGCCTCTGGATAGCGTCGAACTCAAGGTGCTGGCTCGCCGGACACCCGGTTTTTCAGGCGCAGATCTAGAAAATCTTCTGAATGAAGCGGCAATCTTGGCTGCGCGGCGCGGCAAGAAGAAAATCGCAATGATTGACTGCGAAGATGCCATCGACCGAGTGATTATGGGTCCTGAGAAGAAAAACCGTCTCCTTAGCGACAAGGATAAAGAGGTCTTTGCCTATCATGAAGCAGGCCACGCGGTGACTGCCTTTTACCTGCCGGAAGCTGACCCTGTTCATAAGGTCAGCATTATTGGGCGGGGCCAAGCAGGAGGTTACACGATGATGCTTCCAGTCGAAGAGCGGTATGTAACCACTCGTTCTAAGCTCCTCGATGATGTAACAGACCTGCTTGGTGGCCGAGCGGCTGAAGAAATTGCCTTCAGTGAGATCAGCACAGGTGCTCAAAATGATCTAGAACGGACAACGCGGATCGCCCGCAAGATGGTTATGGAGTGGGGGATGAGCAAGATGGGCCCCCTCACTTTCGGGAGACCAAGCGGTGAAGACCTCGTCTTCTTGGGACGGGACATCTCGCGGGACCGGAATTACAGTGAAGAGGTTGCGGCAGCCATTGATGAAGAAGTCAAGACGCTTATCCACAGCAGTTATGAAAGAGCGAAGGATATCTTAACGAAGCACCGAGACAAGCTGGAAACTGTGGTTGCGGCCCTGAAAGAGAGGGAAACGCTCACCAAGGAGCAGTTTGACGCGATTATGGCGGGTGATGTCGAGGCTGCACCCGATGCAGCGACTGCCAGTCAAGAGGAGCGCCAGGAGGAAAAACGACGGGAACGAGTGCTCAAGCCGAAACAGGAACCGGCAATAGGGATCGAATAATCGACATGCTGTTTGGTTGTTCTTGTGAGATGGCAGCTTCGGACGCAGCATCTGCTGCGTCCGAAAGGACGGCTAGGAAGGCGTTGATTTTCTCCGTTTTCTTACAGACGAGGGCATCACAGCACTTCGTTTACCTGGCATTTAAGGTAAACGAGGTGAGCCGGTACTCGTCAAAATCAAGAAAATCAACGGCCTTCTAGACATGGGGGGGACGACTTGCAGTGGGGGATAAGCTGGTTTTGAAGAACATGGTGTTCTACGGGTATCACGGTGCTTTCGGAGCCGAAAGAGAGTTAGGGCAGCGTTTGGAAGTGGATTTGGAGCTTCATACAGATCTCGCCGGAACGAACGATGATGCTGAACTGGCGGTAAACTACGTGGATGCCTATGCTGTAGTCAAAGAGATCGTGGAGGAGCGAGAATTCAGCCTGGTTGAGACCATTGCCGAACAGATTGCTTCACATGTCTTGGATATGTTCTCCGTTAAGCAAGTTGTTGTTCGCGTACGTAACCTTGAGACGCCTGTTGGCGGCTTCCTTGATCATCTCGAGGTGGAGATCACCCGAGGGGGAGAGTAAAGGAAGGAACGAGATTCGCTACATAGACAAGACCCCGCTGGGTGTTTTTCCAGCGGGGTCTTCCGCTTCCATATTCTTAACGCATATTTGCGGGCATATCGCCCAACACAACTCGCACGAACTCTGTTTGGCCCTCTCGCAAGATGGTAAGCATTATCTCGTCACCCGGGCTGCGGTCACGGATAAGGTTTGCCAGATCCTGTTCTTCTGTGATGTCGACGTCGTCAATCCGTCGAATCACATCGAAGGCGCGCAGCCCTGCTTCGTGGGCTGGGGAACCGCTGAGGACATCAGCGATGACGACACCTTTTCTGTCGGGTAGATTCAGGTACTCCGCCAGATCCTCGGTGATCCGGTTATACCAAATCCCTAGCCAGGCCCGTTCGGGAAGGTCGTGCTTCACACCACCGGTCTCGATTAACTCGTCCAAGACGTCTTTTGCCACGTTGATCGGGATTGCAAACCCGATTCCTTGAGCCTGTGCGTGTACCGCCGTGTTGATGCCGATGACCTCACCTCGGATGTTGAGGAGCGGTCCACCGGAATTCCCTCTGTTAATCGCGGCATCCGTCTGCATCAGATTTCGGTATACTTGTACTGTGCCTGTTTCTGGGTTGCGAATGCTGATCTCACGTCCTTTGGCACTGAGGACGCCCACTGTAACGGTATTGTCGAACTGAGGGCCGTACGGATTTCCAATGGCAATGACCCATTCCCCTGGTCGAGCAGCCTCCGCATCTCCCAACGTAACGGTGGGACAGGGGGTTTCGCGCTCAATCTGAAGGACCGCGAGATCGAGAGTTGAATCCGAACCGACTAACTCGGCTTCATACTCGCCTTCGCTCTCTCTGCAGTTGATCGTAACAGTGATGGTTTGTCCATCGCCTCGGTTACCTACCACGTGTTGGTTGGTAAGGATGGTTCCGCTCTCATCAATGATAAACCCTGTGCCTTGACTCTGCCTCGGTTGTGCAGGTCCTCGGGGCGAGGGAAACGGCGAGAAGAACCAGTTATCGAATAAGTCTTGAAACGGGTCCCGCGGAGGGTCAGCTTGCTCAGGCCATTTAACATGGATATATACGATTGCCGGGCTGACCTCTTCGGCAATGTCAGCGATGATGTAGGGATTGTCGCCCATGGCGGAAAACATCGCTGCGTGGCCCTGTACTATGGTGTCCGCTTCCGGTTCTTCACTGGCGAACACGCCTGAAGTAGTCATACTGCCGGAAAGCAGACTAACCGTGAGCATCAACAACAGTCCGATCATTGCAGCTGGAAACGTCTTTTTAAACGTCATAGTGATCCTCCTTTGCTAATATACTGCATCTAAACATAGTATACAAAGCCGCCAGGGTTTTGTCTAGGAAGGCGTTAATTTTTCCGTTTTTCTACGGGCGAAGACATCAGGCCACGCCGTTTAACTGGGATTTTAGGTAAACGGCGTGAACTTGCGCTCGTCAAAATCGAGAAAATCAACTGCCTTCCAGAAGGCTGAGGTGAGTACATGCTTCAACCAAGATTAGAACGCATCGAAAACGCCAAATGGGTCTCGCTCATCGAGGAATATGAGTCCCTCCCTTCGACAAACAGCTTTGCGCGTCAGCGCGTTGAAGATGGGGCATTGCCTGGGACGGTTATTTGGGCTCGGCACCAAACAGCAGGCCGGGGCCGCCTTTCAAGGACCTGGCTCTCTGATACCAATTCGCTTACGTTGAGTGTAATCTGGCGGTTTTCTGCTGCAAAGGCGGTCCCTGGATTGTCTTTGGCGGCAGGGCTTTGGACGGCAAAAGCGCTGGAAACTCTTGGTGTGAAGGCGAAGGTGAAATGGCCAAACGATGTGTGGATAGGCTCTAGGAAAGTGGCGGGACTTCTTGGTGAAAGCGTCTACCGAGATGATCACTGGTGGGTGATCATGGGGGCTGGGATCAATGTCAATGGGCGCAGTCTGCTTCCCGATACAGCGGTTACTTTACAGGAGTGCTTAGGAAGTCCTCTAAGTCGCAGGGATGTTTTGCTGATTGTGCTGAAGGCCTGGGACGCGGGTTTGGATTCTCATCTCCGGTACCCATTGGACTTTGACAGCGAGTTTCAGCAGTATGGGAATTTCCTAGGCTGTACTGTGCGCGTTGTGCAGGGTTCGGAAGCTTTTTCGGGTAAAGCATTGTCTGTTAGGCCTTCAGGAGCGCTTGTTGTTGAGACGAGCTGTGGGCTGCGTGAAGTACTCAGCGATGATGTTAGTTTGCGACAGGAATCCCTTGCGGATGACGACAAAACACGTTAGAATGAAATTGGGGGTATTTGAGTTCCTGGTGGGCTCCACAGGCTTCAAACCTGCTTGAGGGGCAGCAGCGGCTGTCCTTGATGGGTTCGATTCCCATATACTCCCGCCATTGTTTCCCGGATGTCTACGGACCTATCCAGATCCGGTTGTCACCTTGACGCTGGGTCAGGCGCTGTCGATCCGTCTGTTCTAAAAAGACCAGTCCGTGTTTGCGGCTGGTTTTTAGTTTGTCGCGAAATTCCGCCAGTGAAAATCCTTCGGGCTTTTGCCCGAGTTCGCGAGCTGTTGCGTATACTTGCTCCAGTATGGCTGGCGTCGTCAGAGTGTTCTCAGACAAAGTCGTCAG
This sequence comes from Limnochordia bacterium, assembly GCA_007132635.1. Taxonomy (GTDB): domain Bacteria; phylum Bacillota; class Limnochordia; order Darwinibacteriales; family SLO01; genus SLOG01. The sequence continues at coordinate 9,275 of SLOG01000331.1, read as the reverse complement.
GTGCCCACTGCGCAGGAGATACTGTACCAGGTTTTGAGAGATGCCAAGGCGGCTGAGTTCCTGAAACGTTGGCGGCGCGGCAGCACCTCTTTCATTCGTGAAGGTTAACGCGCGTTCTACCTCCTGCATATGATCAGCATCCAACGCGATGCTGTGGCCGGGTGGCCGCAGCAAGCCGTCAGCCTCTTCTAAGGCCGCAGTTCCCTGAACGATGCCATCCAGCAAAGCCATGGGCAGTCCCATTAATGAACGGAGAGTTTCTTTCGGTATGCCATCATCCAATGGGTGTTTGGCTATGTGGTCCAATACAGTTCGTTCGATAAACTCAGCTGCCTGTCTCGCTCGGTCGTGGGAGACCCAATAGCCGCCGAACTGGTCAGCATTTCTGGGCGAAACGGGACAGCGTTGTCGAAATTCGGACTCAGTCCAGTACACGCGATCGTTTACGAGTAGGTCGGCGTAGTCCTGCGGGCCATCGGCAGCTCGCTTGGCTGCAAGGCGAGTGAGATCAATGCAGGGCGTTTTGCTGCAGAACGGGAAAACCGCTTCGCGGCGGCGGGACCCCAGCAGCCGGAGTGACTGACCGCGAAACGGCAGCCCTTCCTCGAGAAACATGCCGCCGCCAGTGGTTTGGTCTCGGCTGGGATCGCGAATGATAAAACGATCATGGAAGGAGAAATGGGTGGGTTCATTGAGGATGAACTGCACAAACCCCTCTTCCCCAGGAGATAGGGGCCTTTGGGGTATGGGCCGGGCTTCAGCTTCGAGCTCTGCCGAACCGACATAGAGTTTGACGGCGGCCAGCGGCAGGAGGGGACTCGTCGTCTGAGCCGCGACCGAAACCCAAGCGTTAATTCTTGAGTAGAAAGGGCGACAACCCGGACGGCAGAGATAGAGTCCTCGCCGCAGCTGGTCGCTGGGCGTACCCACAAGGTTAACAGCCAACCGCGAGCCTGGCTCTGCTTCGCGCCGCTCTTCGTTGTGGGTCTGCAGATTCCGGATCCTAGCTCTAAGGCCCAGTGGCTCGATGGCTGCTGTCTCATCAACTAGGAAACGGCCGCCCCTCAGAGTGCCGGTTACAACTGTTCCTGCACCGCGCACGCTGAAAACTCGATCAATCCAGAGAATCGGATCGTCGAAACGGTTTTCTTGTTCGGGTGGAAGAGAACAATCAATCACCTTGAGCAGATTTCCCAAGCTGCACTGGGTCACAGCCGACACCGGAACAATGGGCGCTCCCTGGAAACGCGTCTGGTTTAACCTTTCCCTGACGTCCTCTAGAACCAACGCTGTCCAGTCCTCGTCGACAAGATCCGTCTTTGTTATAGCGACCACGATTTGGCGCACGTTAAGCATTTCAGCGATCAACACATGCTCCTCAGTCTGCGGCATCCATCCGTCATCAGCGGCGATTACAAGAAGCACCAAGTCGACTGAGCTAACTCCGGCTAGCATGTTCTTTAAGAAACGGTGATGACCCGGTACGTCAACGATGCCGATAGGCCGTCCGCTCGGAAGATTCATCCAAGCGAACCCCAAGTCGATGGTCAAGCCGCGCACTTTTTCTTCTTGCAGGCGATCTGCATTGATTCCCGTGAGGACTTGGATAAGGCGTGTCTTGCCGTGGTCAACGTGTCCGGCGGTACTGATTACGTGCATGCTGAGCACCTCCGTAGAGCTGAAGCGACCTTTTGGCTTTGCGCTTCACTGACTGTGCGCGGATCCAGGAGCAGTCTATTGTCGCTGACTCGAGCAATGATCGAAGGATTGTGGTCACGCAGAACCTGATTTAACTGGTCCGGTGTTTTCGTCTTACTGGTGATGGCGAGAAGCCATGTCTCCAGTTGTTCACCGGGTAGGGAACCACCACCCACAGTAGAATACCCACGAATGATCGTTCCATGCAGATTTGGGCCCGCGCTGTCCAACCAATCCGCTGCTCGTTGATGGAGCGTCTCTGGGGCAGCATGAAGCATCTCCCACAGGGGGAGTTCGTTGTAGCGTCCGGAAGCAGCCGTCCAAAGGACGCTTTCTAAAGCTACTAAGGAGAGCTTATCGAGACGGACCGCTCGGAGGAGGGGGTGCTTTTTCACGGTCTGAAGCAGCTCGCGACGGCCCAAGATCAGACCAGCTTGGGGACCACCAAGCATTTTGTCACCACTAAAGGTAACGATGTCCACCCACGGTATTATATCTCGGACAAGCGGCTCGTGACACCTTAGCTCGCTCGGGCCGCGAAAGAACGCCCCACTGCCCAGATCCTCCAAAAAAAGTATTTCACGGTCTTGACAGAGCTTTTTCAGGTCTTGCCGAGGAGGAGAGTGCGTGAAGCCCTCGATTCGATAGTTACTCGTGTGCACTTTCAGGATCGCGGCTGTTTCTGCATCGACGGCAGATTCGTAATCCGTAATGTACGTCTTATTCGTGGTACCCACTTCACGCAAAACACAGCCGCTCTGACTCAGCACCTCGGGTATGCGAAACCCTCCGCCGATTTCCACAAGCTCCCCGCGAGAGATGATGACATTTCGGTCTCGACACAAGGACGAGAGCACCAACAATACTGCTGCCGCATTGTTGTTGACAGCCAGGCCTGCCTCGCAGCCTGTCAGAGCTGTCAGGAGATCGGGAATAAGGCCGTAACGCTGTCCGCGCTGGCCTGTTCCCAAGTCAAATTCGAGATTGATGTATCCAGAAGCGGCGGAAAGTCTTTCGACGGCCGTTGACGGCAGAGGTGACCGCCCTAGATTTGTGTGGATGATAACTCCGGTGGCGTTGATGACTTCTTGGTACCCGGACCTGAGCCTTTGATCGAGGAGGCAGCATACCTCGCTAGCCAGCTCATCGTGGGTCGGCGCTGTATTCCGCATGCGGAGCAGCAGGTCTCGGGTATGGGAGAGCAGTTCTCGCACCGTGTCCGTAATCCATGCGCGGGGAACTGTCTCTGCGTAGGAGCTGAGGGCGCTGTGCTCAAGGAGTTGATTCACCGATGGGAGTTTTCGCAGCTCGTTGACCATCAAATACCTCCCTTGAGCTCGTTAATGCACAACGGTTAAGCAGACACCTATGCCGATAGAGAGGTTTCGTCCTCCGCTAAAGTGATGGCGACAGCTTCAGCCAAGTTGTTAGCGTGGTCGGCGATTCGCTCCAAGTTGCTGATCAGATCGAGGAAGATCACCCCGGCTTCGGGCCGGCACGTCCCCTGGTTGAGCCTGGTCATATGGGTTTCCCGGTAGGCCTTTTCCATATTGTCGATGATGTCATCTTCGCGGATCAGGCTTCTAGCAGCCGCGCTGTCCTCGCGTCGCAGTACATCAATAGACTTTATGTAGATTCTCTGGACTTCCGAATACATGGTAATCAATTCATCGGTTGCTTGCGGTGTGAAGGTCAATTCTCGGTTGATTTTCTCTTGGGTGAGCTCTGTGATGTTTACCGCATGGTCTCCGACCCTTTCCACATCATGAGTTATGTGCATAAGAGCTGTTATTCGGGCTGAGTGTTTGGACGTAACCGGGTCTTGGGCGGCTTGAGAAAGATACCGGGTTATGGCTGTCTCAAGGTTGTTGACAACTTCCTCTTTCTGCAGGACGGCTTCTATAACCTTATCGTCGTTGTTCATAAAGGCCGTGATGGAATCTTGATACATCTCAAGACTGATATCAGCCATCCGCAGGATTTCTTTTGTGGCGGTCAAAAGGGCGGCCGGGGAGTGGAGAAAGCGTTCGTCCAGATACTTCGGCTGTAGCTGCAGAGTGTCTTCGTCTCCAGGGACGATGCGGACTATAAAGGCAACAAAGCGATTGAGAAATGGATACATTAGGACGGTGTTCGTGACGTTGAAGATGGTATGAGCATTGGCTACCTGCCGGGTAACCGTGTCACCTGTCGCAACGACTAGTTCGCTGAACGGGCGCAGGATAATCAGGAAAAGCAGCACGCCCAATGAGTTAAACACAACGTGGGCCATAGCTGCTCGTCGCGCTGTTAAGTTGGCGCCTATGGCTGCCAATTGGGCCGTAATGCAGGTGCCGAGATTGGCGCCAAGGATTATCGCCAGACCAGCCGGCAGATCAATGAGGTTTTGGATGGAAAACGCGATGACGAGACCGGTTGTGGCGCTGGAACTCTGTACCAAGACGGTGAACACAGTGCCGGCGACCACTCCGAGCAGTGGGTATTGGCCCATAGAAACTAAGATATCAAGAAAGGGCGGGTAGTCTCGCAGGGGGTACAGTGCATCGCTCATGGTCATGAGCCCCAACAAAAGTAAGCCAAAGCCCAGAATGCTTTGGCCAACATATCGCTGAATGCGAGTTCGCCCAAGGAGATGCAGCCCGAATCCAATGCCGATGGCAGGGAGCGTTGTTTCGTATATGGGGAACGACACAATCTGCGCCGTTATCGTGGTGCCTATGTTTGCTCCCATGATTGTCCCGACAGCCTGTTGCAGGTTCATGAGTCCTGCGTTAACAAAACCCACGACCATTACGGTAGTGGTACTGCTCGACTGTACTAGGACTGTGGTAACGGCGCCCGTAGCAATCGCGATCAGTGGATGACTTGTGAACAGTTCAAGAATCTGCCGCAGCCTATCACCAGCTGCTTTCTGAAGCCCCTCTGCCATGCGCTGCATGCCGTATAGGAAGAGCCCCAGGCCGCCAATGAGGCCAAAAAAAAGGGGTATGAACACCGAATCAACCTCGCTTTACCCAGTCATCTCGCAGGTCAACGTGCTGCTAGCAAATATTACCCCGTGCTGTCGAGGGGTTCACGAGAATGTATTCGCTGTACTGCCCGAGATTCCTGCCTGACGAATGACCAAATAAGGCCCTTCTGAGAGGAAGGGCCTTATCGTCTAAGCCAAAGCAGCAGCCGTCTGTTCTAGTTGTTTTATTATCGGGATATTCTGTGGACACTTGGGTTCGCATTCGCCGCACTGCGTGCAAACCCCTGCATCCTCTCCTTTGTCCACCAGTTTGACGTACTCTTGGCGGGAAAATTCAGTCAACCCATAGACACGATGGTAGTTCATCAGCCGGAAATTCTCCGGGATGTTCACATTGTGAGGGCAAGGCGTGCAGTAGTTGCATCCTGTGCAATAAAGCTCCGCCAGCCTCTTGTTTTCCTCCATCATTGTGTTTATCTGGGCGACCTCGTCGGCAGAAAGAGGCTCAGCTCTGTCGGCTGTCTTCAAGTTTTCTTCTACCATGGCGAGGCTGCTCATGCCTGAAAGGGCCACGTGTACGTTGGGGTTAGACATGACGAAGCGAATAGCTGCTTCAGCGGTACTCTGCACGCCGCCGGGAATCATGTTCCTGATTGCCTCCGAAGGAGCTCCCAGACGTCCGCCGCCTACCGGTCCCATGATCACCACGCCAAGGCCTTTTTGATTGGCATAGGCGATTGCTTCCTCATTGGATCGGTCGAGAAGGTTATATTGGACAAGCATGGACTCGAAGTGACCCGTATCAACGAGTTTGAACAGGTTCTCCGCCTTGTCATGGAATGAGAATGAGATGTGTCTGATAAGCCCCTTTTCCTTGGCTTTGTAGGCCTCTTCCAAGGGTCCATTGGGGACATCGACCTTTTCCTGATAAGACTCCCAGCTTAGTCCCCACATATGGTAAAAATCAATGTAGTCGGTGTCTAGTTGGCGGAGAGACTTCTCGAGTCGCTGCCGCCAGTGGTCACCTGAGTCATCTTCAATCGGGTTTTTAGTGGATAGATACACTTTGTCGCGATAGCCATCTTTTAGGGCTTTTCCTACGAGGATTTCGCTTTCGCTGTCAACATAATAGGGTGCTGTATCGACGTAGTTGATTCCACCGTCGATCCCTGCCCGCAGGAGCCGAACGGCCTCATCATTATCTTTTGGAATGCGCATAGCACCGAAACCCAATATTGAAAGAGAAACACCAAGACTGCCGAACTTACGATACCGCATTAGTATGCCTCCCAGCAAGGGTTGGATCTTTTTGATTTTGACCTCTCGGCTATTGTATCACGCAACGTAGAACGTGTCCAATTGGGCCTGTTCTGCCCATGGTGCCAAGTCTAGAAAAATAATCGAAAGCAGTGAAAGCCCGAGTAAATGAGCGGAAATGCGGGGAAAAGCCGTCTGACGTTCTTTGACCATTCCTTGCTTTGCTTGCCAGGACGCGTCTGTGTAGTGGTATAATATGAGTGCAAGGTCAGATATGGTCAGGAAGTTGGTGAGGATCATGAGTAGTCTAGCTGATCATATTGAGCGTTATATTAAAACGAGATTGCAGCAGAGCCATGATAGGGTCGTAGAGATCAACAGGGCCCAGCTTGCTGACGACTTCAGCTGTGTGCCATCACAGATAAACTACGTTCTGACGACCCGGTTTACAGTGGACAGTGGTTACATTGTCGAGAGTCGTCGCGGCGGCGGTGGGTATATCCGCATCCTGCAGGTGCCCCCGGGGAAGCTGCAGGATGTAGTGGGCGATTTGGTCAAACGAATAGGCACTTCACTGACCGAAGCCGATTCCAGTCGCATACTCGGTGTCGCTGCTAGCTTAGGAATCATCAAACCTACCGAAGCCCGTCTCATCAAAGGCGTCCTTCAGCAGGAGACAGCAGGCTTTGATGGCGACAAGGATGTTCTTCGGGCCAAGCTGCTGCGGTCGTTGTTCATTGTGCTTCTGTTTAAGCGTGTTGGGAGGTGAGGTAATGCTCTGCGAGCAGTGTGGGAAAAACCCGGCGACGGTCCATATGACTAAAATTGTCAACAGCAAAAAAGAGGAAGCGCATGTGTGTTCGGAGTGTGCGAAGCAGTTCAGCGGCTTCCATTCGGGCATCGACTTCTCAAACATGCTTTCCTCCATGTTTGGTCAGCCGCAGATCGGTACAGCGTGCCCTACCTGCCAGTCTTCACTCACAGAGATTCAGAAACGCGGTCAGTTAGGCTGCAGCGACTGTTACGAGACATTTCGCCAAGAATTAACTGGGCTGCTGCGAAGAATTCATGGTACGACGAAACACATGGGGAAAATGCCCGAAAAAGGGTATGCGAGAGTCAAGGCTCAGCGCCAACTGCAGGGTTTGAAGGAACAGCTGCAGACGGCCATTAGCCGCGAGAACTATGAACAGGCAGCTGAACTGCGAGATGAAATAAGGCGTATCGAGAAGCAAATGGATGAACCGAAACAGGAGAATTGAGGCAGCGGTTTTGTATGGGAAGAGGGGGAGTTAGCATGGGCCTGAACGAACTGATCCGGAGTATGTTTAACAGCTGGATGGGTCACGAGGGTCCCGAAGGGGATATTGTCTTAGGAACTAGGATTCGGCTGGCGCGCAATCTTCGAAAGCTCCCGTTTCCCCGTGCGGCGAAGAAGGAGCATCTTCAGCAGGTAACTTCGGTTGCGGAGGAAATGGCGGGGCATCTGCAGGATTTCGGAACCATCTCATATCTAAAAATGGCAGAAATCCCACTTCTGGACAGGCAACTGATGGTTGAGAAGCACCTTGTCAGCCCCAACCATGCTGAAAACCCGACTCACAAGGCGCTCTTGCTGCGGGACAGAGAGGATATCAGTATTATGGTCAACGAAGAGGACCATTTTCGCCTGCAGGTCCTGTTTGCTGGTCTGCAGCTGAACCAGGCCTGGCAGTCCATCAGCGCGCTGGATGACTGTTTTGAGGGGCAGGTAGATTACGCGTTTGATGAACAGTGGGGCTACCTTACGGCTTGTCCAACCAATGTTGGTACCGGTATGCGGGCCTCTGTCATGCTTCACCTCCCGGGTCTAGCCCTTGTCGGGCAGTTAACACAGGTTCTCAACCATGTGTCAAAGTTTGGTTTGAGTGTGCGGGGGATCTATGGAGAGGGGAGCGAATCATACGGTAATGTGTTTCAACTCTCTAATCAGCTGACACTTGGTCATGCTGAAGAGGAAACGATCGAGCATTTGGCCAAAGTCACCATGCAGATCATCGAAGGTGAACGTCAGGCCCGCGACTTTTTGAAGCAGCCTGATCGACGTACTTCTAGCGAAGACAAAGCGTACAGAGCTCTCGGGGTCTTGTCCCATGCTCGTGTAATGAGTACGCGGGAAGCCATGGAGCTTCTCAGCGACGTGCGGCTCGGCATTGACTTAGGTTTTATCAACAATCTCGAAGCGAATGTGTTGAAGGAACTGATGGTGCTGACTCGGGCGGCTCATCTCCAAAAGGTGATGGGGCAAAACCTGCCGTCTGAGGAAAGAGATCGTCTGCGGGCTGATCTTATTCGGGAACGGTTGGCTTTTGGCACAAACAGACAATTGAAGTAGGAGGGATACCAATGTTTGGACGATTCACGGAGCGAGCGCAGAAGGTTATCGTTCTTTCTCAAGAGGAAGCGCGTCGCCTAAATCATAATGTTGTTGGTACTGAGCATATATTGCTAGGCCTGATTGCTGAAGGCGAGGGGCTAGCAGCCCGATCACTGCAGGCATTGGGAATCAGCGTCGATAATGTTCGGAGTGAAGTCGAAAAGGTCATCGGCCGAGGCGACAGTCCGCCGACGGGTCAGATCGGGTTTACTCCGCGCTCCAAGCGAGTTCTTGAACTGGCTTTCGACGAAGCTCGGCAGCTTGGCCATACGTATATCGGGACAGAACACATCCTGTTGGGTCTTATACGCGAGGGGGAAGGTATTGCCGCCCAAGTTCTGCAAAACCTGGGTGCCGAGTTGGATAGCGTGCGTAAGGAAGTCAGCGAGCTGTTAGGCTCTAGCGGGCAGCCTGCGGCGAAAGCACCTAAGAAATCAAAGACACCAACTCTTGAGCAGTTCGGTCGAGACCTTACTGAGCAGGCGCATGAAGGAAAGATTGATCCCGTTATTGGTCGCGAAGCGGAGATCGAGCGGGTCATTCAAGTACTCAGCCGGCGCACGAAGAACAACCCGTGTCTAATCGGCGAACCGGGTGTGGGTAAGACAGCCATCGCCGAGGGTTTGGCAATCAAGATCATTGAAAACGATATTCCGGAGACGCTGCTCAACAAACGAGTGGTCACGCTAGATTTGGGATCGATGGTTGCTGGGTCGAAGTTTCGCGGTGAGTTTGAAGAACGCCTAAAGAAAGTCATGGAGGAGATTCGGCAGTCCGGAGACGTCATTCTACTAATCGATGAGATGCACACGATTGTCGGTGCGGGAGCAGCCGAAGGTGCCATCGATGCATCAAATATTCTGAAGCCCGCGTTGGCTCGCGGAGAGATCCAAGCCATTGGGGCGACAACGCTTGATGAGTACCGGAAGTATG